>JAGVUD010000143.1 GCA_019136435.1 Armatimonadota bacterium
TCCTGAACGAACTCGCGCACTCTCTGCAGGAAGTCGTCCTGGCGGTGTTTCGAATTGATGAAATCAACCAGCGCGCTGCCCACCACGGCGCCATCCCCCACGCGGCACACCTCACGCACCTGCTCCTGCGTGGATATGCCAAAGCCTACTACGACAGGTTTTTCAGTATACCTGCGTATCCTTCCCACCAGATCTCCCAGATCCGGCGGAACCGCCGCCCGAGCGCCGGTTATCCCGATCCGGCTGACGCAGTACACGAATCCCGAGCCCAGATTCGCCACCATCTGAATCCGCTCGTCGGTGCTCGTCGGCGCCAGCAGAAAGATCGTGTCCAGTTCCCTCTTCAGGGCGGCGGCCTTCCACGCGCCGGCTTCCTCGGGAGTCAGGTCCGTCACGATTACCCCGTCCACGCCCGCCGCCGCCGCATCTTCCGCGAACGAATCCAGCCCGTAGTGCAGCACCGGATTGTAGTACGTCATCAGCACGAGCGGGATGTCGCTCACCTGCCGAATGCGCGCAACCGCCGCCAGAACGTCCGCCGCCGTGACCCCGCGCAGCAGCGCGCGATGATAGGCCGCCTGGTTGCTCGGCCCGTCGGCCAGCGGGTCCGAAAACGGTATCCCGATCTCCACGATGTCCGCGCCCGCCGCTTCCATCTCCAGCACCAGCGGGTCCGTGGCAAGAATGCCCGGATCCCCTCCGGTTATGAAAGGAACAAGAGCGCCCTCACCCCGCTCCCTCAGTTCAGAAAAGCGACGGCTGATCCGGCTCACTTCGCGTCTCCAGCAGTCGGGCAACCGTTTCAACGTCCTTGTCACCCCGCCCGGAGAGGTTGACGACGATAATCCTGTCACTGGGCAGCTCGGGCGCCAGCTTGCAGCAGTGCGCGATGGCGTGCGCCGGCTCCAGCGCGGGGATGATCCCCTCGAGGCGCGACAGCAGTTGGAACCCCTCCAGCGCCTCCGCGTCGGTCGCGGACGTATACTCGGCGCGGCCGCTGTCCCGCAGCCAGCTGTGCTCCGGGCCCACCCCCGGGTAGTCGAGCCCCGCCGAAACCGAATGGGTCTCGCTCACCTGGCCCGCCTCGTCCTGAAGCAGATAGCTGAAAGCCCCGTGAAGCACGCCCGGGCTCCCCGCTAGCAGCGTCGCCGCCGTCGCCCCCGAGTTGACGCCCTGTCCGGCCGCCTCCACGCCAACGAGCTTGACCTCACTGTCCGCGATGAACGGATGGAAAATCCCTATCGCGTTGGAACCCCCGCCGACGCAGGCGACCACGTAGTCCGGCAGCCTGCCTTCCATCTCCAGCATCTGCTGCCTGGTCTCGCGGCCTATCACCGACTGGAACTCCCGAACCATCAGAGGGTAGGGGTAGGGGCCCACCACCGACCCGATCACGTAGTGCGTGTTCCCGACGTTGGTCACCCAGTCGCGCATGGCTTCGTTCGTCGCGTCCTTGAGCGTCCGCGTCCCCGAAGTCACCGGCCTCACCTTCGCGCCCAGAAGCTGCATGCGAAAGACGTTCAGCGCCTGCCTGTGAACGTCTTCCTCCCCCATATACACTTCGCACTCGAACTCGAACAGCGCGCACACCGTCGCCGTCGCAACCCCGTGCTGTCCCGCGCCCGTCTCGGCGATGATCCTCGGCTTGCCCATCTTCCGCGCCAGCAGAATCTGCCCCATCACGTTGTTCAGCTTGTGCGCGCCGGTGTGGCAGAGGTCTTCGCGCTTCAGATAGATGCGCGCCCCGCCCAGATGCTCGGTGAGCCGTCGTGCGTAGTAAAGGCCCGTGGGGCGTCCGACGTAGCTCTTGAGGTAAAAATCGAGTTCCCTGCGGAACTCCGGGTCGTTCTGGCTGTCTGCGTAGATTCGGGCCAGTTCGTCGAGGGCCGGCACCAGAGTTTCGGGCACGAAGCGGCCGCCGTACGGGCCGAAGTGCCATTCCTGCGGAGGGCTAACGGGTGTCTGTGCTTCTTGCGCGCTCAATAAACTCTCTGACCCTTTCCGGATCCTTTCTCCCGGGCGACGACTCCACGCCGGACGAAACATCCACCGCGTACGGATGCGCGGTCTCAATCGCCCGCGCCACGTTCTCTGGCGTCAGGCCGCCCGACATGATAACAGGCTTGCCGAGCTTCTTCGCTTCCACCGCCAGGCTCCAGTCAAACGTGCGACCGGTCCCGCCAGCGACTCCGTCCACGTGCGTGTCGAGCAGAAGCCCGCAGGCATCCTCAATGCCCGGGATGCTCTCCAGCGAGGCCCTGTCCCTGACCCGCGCGCCCAGCACCAGCCGCCTGTCCCGCAGTGCGCGTGTCAGGTCTGCGCTGTAGCCGCAGTGAAGCTGAATCACTCCAAACCCGCAGGTGTCCGCCGTGCGCTCTATCCGGCCGCGCTCTTCCGCGCTCGCCGGATCCACAACAAAGACCCCCACGGTCTGAACGAACGGCGGTATCTGCTTGATGATGTCTCGCGCGGCGCCGGGTGTGATGCGGCGTGGGCTGTCCGCGAAAACGAATCCCAGCGCGTCGGCCCCGGCCTCGATGGCGGCGGCGGCGTCCGTTAGCTGGGTGATACCACAAATCTTGATGCGGGTCAACCGCAAAGCTCTCTCGCCTTGCCCGCGATATCCTCCGCCGTCATCAGAGCTTCGCCCACCAGCACCGCGTCCACCCCTGCGTGCGCGACCCGGTCAACGTCCTCGCGGCTGTAGATACCGCTTTCGCCGACCAGCACCCGGTCCGGCGGCACGAGCGGCGCAAGCGTGAGAGTAGTGTCGAGCGACACCTCGAACGTCTGCAGGTTGCGGTTGTTCAGCCCGACAAGGCCGTATCCGCCGGCCAGCGCTCTCTCCAGTTCGTCGCGGCTGTGAGCCTCCACGAGCGCATCAAGCCCCAGACTGGCGGCAAGCTCGTGCATCTCCCGCATTTCGGATTCCTCGAGCGCTGCCGCAATCAGAAGCACGCAGTCTGCTCCGCACAGCCGCGCTTCCACAATCTGATACGGGTCCACGACGAAGTCCTTCTGCAGCACCGGCAGGTCCACCGCCGCCCGCACCTCAGCGATCCGGCAGATGGCCCCTCCGAAGAACTTCGAGTCCGTCAGTACCGAAAGACATGCCGCCCCTCCGTCTTTGTACGCGCGCGCTACCTGCACCGGGTCTATTCCCGTGCGGATGGCCCCCTTGCTGGGCGAACGCTCCTTGATCTCGGCAATCAGCCGGGGCGTCAGAGGCGGGGTCTGGGGAAGGTGCCCCGCCGCCCTGTCGCGGCGGCGCTGCCCCTGAGCGCTTTGCGCGAGCGCCGCGCGGAAGCCCCGGGTCGCGCCAGCGCCCGAAAGCTCAGCCTCCAGACTCGCCAGCGGCCGCTCGCGCTTGCGCGACGCCACCTCCTCGCGTTTGTGCCTGGTTATCTCGTCCAGAATCACGAGCGCTCCCCTTCCGCGCGGGCCATATCGCGATACCTCACGAAGGTGTCCATCGCCGCGCCTTCACTCACTGCGCGGTCCGCCGCCGCCAGGCCCTCTTGCAGGCTCCCCGCAAGGCCCGCAACATATATTGCCGCGCCCGCGTTCAGGCACGATATCTCCCTTGCCGCCGGCGCGCCTCCCGACAGCACCTCCAAAAAGACTTCCGCGTTCCGGGCTGGCTCGCCTCCCTCGATGGCTTCCGGCGCAATCTCCTTCAGCCCGGCGTCGGCCGGCCTGAAAACCCAGCTCTCCACCTTCTCGCCGGTCACTTCGCACACCAGCGTTTCCCCGAACGTCGCCATCTCATCAATGCCCGCGCGCCCGTGCACCACCATCGCCTTCTCGCTGCCGAGCTTCGCCAGAGCCCCCGCCAGAAGCTCGCAGCCCCACTCCTCGAAAACGCCCAGCACCTGATGCTTCGCTCCCGCGGGGTTCGTGAGAGGGCCGAGCAGGTTGAAAACCGTCCGCACGCCGATCTCCCTTCGCGGGACCGCCGCGTGCTTCATTGCGGGGTGCAGAGCGGCGGCGAACAGAAAACCGATTCCGGCCTCGTCAATGAGCCGTCCCACGGCTTCGGCCGGCAGAATGATGGGGACTCCGAGCGCCTCCAGCACGTCGGCGCTTCCGCACTTGCTGGAAGCCGCCCTGTTGCCGTGCTTCGCCACCGAAACGCCCGCCGCCGCGGCAATAAACGCCGCCGTCGTCGAGATGTTGAATGTGTTCAGACGGTCGCCGCCCGTGCCGCAGGTGTCCAGCACCCGGGGGCGGCCGGTATGCACCTTCACGGCTCGCTCGCGCATCGCGCGCGCCAGCCCGCACACCTCCTCGCTCGTCTCGCCCTTCATCCGCAGAGCCACCACCAGCGCGCCGAACTGCGCCGGAGTCACCTCGCCCTCCATTATGGCGGCCATCATCCCCGCGGCTTCCTGCTCGGTCAGGTTCTCTCCGGCAAGCAGCTTGCGAAGGATGTCCGGGTTCATTCGGGGGCCGCCTCCCCCGTCTCGTCCGGCATCCAGTTCCCCGCCACGAAGTTACGCAGCAGGTTCTTGCCGGCCTTCGTCAGAATGGACTCCGGGTGGAACTGAACGCCCTCGATGGGCACGGTCTTGTGCCGGACTCCCATCACCTCGCCGTCGTCCGTCCACGCGGTCACCGCCAGGCAGGCCGGCATCGTCTCGCGCTTGATGATCAGCGAATGGTAGCGCGTCGCCACGAACGGGTTCTCGAGTCCGGCGAACACGCCGCTGTCGTCGTGGTGGATGAGCGACGTCTTTCCGTGCATCGGCCGCGCCGCGCGCACCACGTCGCCGCCGAAGGCCGCCCCGATGGACTGGTGCCCGAGACAGACGCCCAGAATCGGAATCCGGCCGCCGAACTTCTGGATCGTCTCAATCGAAATGCCCGCCTCCTGCGGAGTGCAGGGGCCGGGCGAAATCACGATCTTGTCCGGGGAGAGTTCGTCCACGTAGCCCGTGTCCACTTCGTCGTTGCGCACGACGGTGAGATCCTCGCCCATCTCGCCCAGATACTGCACCAGGTTGTAGGTGAAGCTGTCGTAGTTATCAATCACGAGGATCATCGTCAGCCGCCCGTTCTACTCCAGCCCCGATTCCGCCAGGTCGAGCGCCCGGAGAAGCGCTTTCGCCTTGTTCATGCACTCCTGATACTCGCGCGACGGCACCGAGTCCGCCACAATGCCCGCCCCCGCCTGAACACTCGCGACACCGTTCTTGATGAGTATCGTGCGGATCGTGATCGCCATGTCCGTGCCGCCCGAGAACGAGATGTATCCGAGCGCCCCGGCGTACGGGCCGCGCCTGGTCGTCTCCAGCTCGTCTATGATCTCCATCGCCCTGATCTTGGGCGCCCCCGAGACCGTCCCCGCCGGAAACGCCGCGCGAAGCACGTCGAAGCTGTCTTTGCCCGAAGCAAGCCGGCCCGTCACGTTGCTGACGATGTGCATCACATGCGAGTAGCGCTCTATCGTCATCAGATCGTCCACCCGAACGCTTCCGTACTCGCACACCCGCCCCGCGTCGTTGCGCCCCAGATCAACGAGCATGATGTGCTCCGCCTTCTCCTTCTCGTCGGCGAGCAGCTCCTTTTCGAGCGCCAGGTCCTCATCGTTCGAGCGCCCCCGCGGACGCGTGCCGGCAATCGGGCGTATCGTGACCACGCCGTCTTCCTGCCGGACCAGAATCTCCGGCGAGCTGCCCACGATGTCCACGTCGCCTAGCGCGAGATAATACATATACGGCGACGGGTTCAGCGACCGCAGCGCCCGGTATACGTCGAACGGATGCGAGCGGACGGGGGCCGAAAGCCTCTGCGAAAGCACCACCTGAATCACGTCCCCGGCGGTGATGTACTCCTTGCACTTCGTGACTGCCGCCTCGAACTCTTGCTGCGTCACATTGGGAGTCATCTCGACCGGCCCGCTCGGCCTGATCACGTCCTCCGGCGGAGGCGCCGGTTGCTTAAGCTGGCCGATTAGCTTCTCGATGTGCGCAACCGCTTTGTCGTAGGCCGCCTCCGGCTCCTGGTCCACCCGCGCGTTCACCAGCACCTTCACCCTGTGCCGCACATGGTCGAAGATCAGCAGAGAGTCCGTCAGCGCGAACACGCAGTCGTCGAATCCCTGATCGTCGGTGACGGATTCCGGGATGTCTTCGAAGAACCGCACCGTGTCGTAGCCGATGTAGCCCACCGCGCCGCCGCAGAAGCGGGGAAGGTCTTCGCCGCCCACCCACGTGTAGCGGCTCAGCATGCTCTTCAGAAGGTCCAGGGGGTCCCAGTTCTCGTCGAGCTGGAACGTCCTCTCCTGCCCGTCCTCGCGCACCGTAACGTTGCGGCCGCGCGTGCGGATTACCAGGAAGGGGTCGCTGCCGAGGAAGGAGTAGCGCGCCATGCGCTCCCCGCCCTCGACCGATTCGAGCAGAAACGAGTGTCTGCCAACGCCGATCTTCCGGAACGCCGAAACCGGCGTCTCCATGTCGGCCAGTATCTCGCGGTATATGGGCACCAGGTTTCCCTGCTTCGCCCTCCGCGCAAACTCTGCTTTATCGGGAACGTATGTGCTCACTGGAGTGCCTCGTATTCTACCTGACAGCCCCAGCGGACAGCAAACGGGTGCGCCTTGGAGTGCGAAAGCGCCAGCTTTCGCTTTCCCGGGCCAGGCGGTCCGAAGCGGCACTCACATGCAGCGCTCCCGCGCGCCCCCATCATCACTCCACCGCGAACACGCCC
>JAGVUD010000317.1 GCA_019136435.1 Armatimonadota bacterium
TGCTGGCGGAGGAGATTGGGCCTCTTGGCGGCTTTACCGTGACGGACGTCCACCTGATGAAGAGCACACTCGCGCCCGGCGGGGCGCTATACGAATCACTGGAATCATTTCCGTTGAAGGACCTCCGCAGGCCCTCCGGGTGAGGGGCGGCGCGGGTAACGAGACGGCAACGAAAGATGGGGCAATGGACAAAGACAAGGCTCTGGAACTAGCGGTTGCGCAGATCGAGCGGCAGTTCGGCCGCGGGTCCATCATGAAGCTCGGGCAGCGGCCTCAGCTCACGGTGGATGCGATTTCGAC
This sequence comes from Armatimonadota bacterium, assembly GCA_019136435.1. GTDB lineage: Bacteria > Armatimonadota > UBA5829 > DSUL01 > DSUL01 > JAGVUD01. The sequence continues at coordinate 301 of JAGVUD010000317.1, forward strand.
CGGCTCGCTCGCGCTCGACCTGGCGCTTGGCGTCGGAGGGATTCCGAAGGGCCGCATCATCGAGATCTACGGGCAGGAATCGTCGGGAAAGACGACGCTTGCCTATCATATAGTTGCTCAGGCGCAGAAGCGCGGCGGGGTGGCGGCGTTCGTGGACGCCGAGCACGCGGTGGACCCGCTCTATGCTCAGCGGCTGGGGGTGGACATTGACAACCTGCTGATCTCTCAGCCGGACACGGGCGAGCAGGCGCTCGAGATCGTGGATGCGCTCGTGCGCAGCGGGGCGGTGGACGTTGTCGTGCTCGACTCGGTGGCGGCGCTGGTTCCCAAGGCGGAGATCGAGGGCGAAATGGGCGACGCGCACGTCGGCCTGCAGGCCCGGCTGATGTCGCAGGCGCTCAGAAAGATCGGCGGGTCGTGCGCCAAGACCAACACTGCCGCAATCTTCATCAACCAGATCCGTGAGAAGATCGGGATCATGTTCGGCAACCCCGAAACAACGCCGGGCGGAAGGGCGCTGAAGTTTTGGGCGTCGGTCCGGCTGGAAGTGCGCCGGGCCGAGGCCATCAAGTCCGGCACCGAAGTCCTGGGTACGCGGGTGCGGGTGAAGGTGGTAAAGAACAAGGTGGCGGCGCCGTTCAAGCAGGCCGAGTTCGACATGTTCTTCAACAAGGGTATCTCACGAGAAGGGTCGCTGATTGACGTCGCGACGGAGATGGGCATCCTGACGAAAACCGGTACCTGGTTCAACTACGGGGAAACGAGGCTGGGGCAGGGGCGCGATAACGCGCGCGCGTATCTTCAGGAGAACCCGGCGCTTGCCGACGAGATCGAGGCGAAGATCAGGGGGTCGGTGGAAGCCCCCGCGGCGTCCGAATCGGCTGCCGGGGCGGATGAAGCCGAAGAAGACGCCGGGGATCCGGACGGCGCCTGAACCGCGGGGTGTCAGGAGTCTTGCACACTTTTTGAAACCGCCGCAGGACTGGAGGCCTGAGACGGCTAAAGTTTCCACGGTGGTTTTGTGCATTTGATGGCGACTTTGCGCTTCGGCCTGCCTGTCCCGCGGGCCGCGGCGCGCAGCCGCCTTTCCATAGAAAGGAAACAATCCGATGCCTCCCCTGGCATGGGCTGCGGTGGGCTTCATCATAGTAGTTGCCGCCTCGGTGGCGGGATACGGGGCCGCATACAGAAAGGGCACCCGATCGGCGCGCGACCACGCGAAGAACATCGCGAGGGAGGCCGACAAGGCGCGCGCGCTGGCGGGCCGCGAAGTCGAGGCCCTGCGCAAGGAACTCATCGCTGAAGCCAAAGACGAAGCAATCCGCCTCAAACAGGAGGCGGATGCCGAGAACCGGCAGAAACGCGCCGATCTGACACGGGTCGAAGAGCGGCTGGCGCAGAAGGAAGAGGCGCTGGAATCCCGCGCGGAGTCGCTCGCGGCGAGAGACCGGGACCTGCAGGCGCGCGAGGCGCAGATGTCCGCGCGCAGCGAGAAGGCCGATCAGGTGCTTCGAGAGCGTGAGCGCGAGTTGGAGCGCGTCGCGAACCTTCCGGCCGCACAGGCTCGCGAGGAGCTGATGAAGAGCGTCCGCGACGCCGCCGAGCAGGATATCGCCCGCATGCTCCGCGACCTCCATGAACGTGCGCAGGACGAGGCGGATCGGCGGGCGCGCAACATCGTCTCCCTTGCCATCAGCCGCTGCGCGGTGGACCAGGCGGCGGAGAGCACGGTGTGCGTCGTGCCGCTTCCCTCCGACGAGATGAAGGGCCGCATCATCGGCCGCGAGGGGCGCAATATCAGGTCGTTCGAGAACATCACCGGGGTGGACCTCATCGTTGACGATACGCCCGAAGCGGTGGTGCTGTCGGGGTTCGATGCCGTGCGGCGCGAGATTGCCCGGCTTGCGCTCACCGAGCTTGTCGCCGACGGACGCATCCACCCGGGCCGCATCGAGGAAGCCGTGGAGAAAGCCCGCTCGCGGGTTGAGATGGAGGCTTTGCAGGCAGCCGAAGCGGCCGTTCTGGACGTGGGCGTCGTGGGGCTGAGCAGCGAGATGATGCGCTACCTGGGGCGGCTGCGCTTCCGGACGAGCTACGGTCAGAACTGCCTCAATCATTCCAGAGAAGTGGCGCATCTTGCCGGCTTCATGGCGGCGGAACTGGGCTCGGATGTCGCCGTCGCGAAGAAGGCGGGCCTGCTGCACGACATCGGCAAGGGGGTGGATACTGAGTATGACGGGCCGCACGCCCTGATCGGGCAGGACCTGTGCCGGAAGGCGGGCGAGTCGCTGGCCGTCCAGCACGCTGTCGCCGCTCACCACGAGGACGTCCCCGCCGAGACAATCGAAGCGGCGCTCGTGCAGGCGGCCGACGCCGTTTCGGCGGCGCGGCCGGGAGCCCGCAGGGAGACGCTCGAGAACTACATCAAGCGCCTGCAGAAGCTCGAGACGATTGGCGACTCCTTCTCGGGAGTCGAAAAGACTTACGCGATTCAGGCCGGGCGCGAGATTCGTGTGATGGTCAAACCCGAAGAAGTTGACGACAATACAGCTGTCACGCTTGCGAGGGAAACCGCAAGGCGCATTGCCGAGGAGATGGAGTATCCCGGCCAGATCAAAGTCACAGTGATAAGAGAAACGAGAGCCGTTGACTACGCAAAATAAGCCCCGATTGCCGTCATTGTCCGCCGGCAGAGCGGCGGGCGCCGCAGGAGTCCATGAATGATCGTTCTTGTCGCAGGCGACATCGTCGGCCGTCCGGGCCGCAGAGCGTTGAACGAGGCGCTGCCGGCTCTCATCGCCGAGCACAAGCCCGATTTCGTTATCGCGAATGGCGAGAACGCGGCGGGCGGCGCGGGCATTACGCGCGAGACCGCCGCGCCCCTGTTCGCCGCGGGGGTGCATGTGCTCACGATGGGAAACCATGTCTGGAACCAGCGCGACTCCTACGCGTACATCGAGGAGGAGACGCGGCTGGTGCGGCCGGCGAACTTCCCGCCGGGCGCGCCGGGGAGGGGCTCGTATGTATACGAACTGCCCTCCGGAGTGCGCGTCGGCGTGGTGAACCTGCAGGGCCGGACGTTCATGCAGCCGATTGACGACCCGTTCCGCGCCGGCGATGAGGCGATCAAGAGCCTCGAATCGTCCGCCGATGTTATCATCGTGGATATCCACGCGGAGGCGACCTCGGAGAAGCTCGCGTTTGCATTGTTTGTGGATGGCAGGGTATCCTGCGTGTTCGGCACCCACACGCATGTGCCCACCGCGGACGAGTGCGTGCTGCCGAAGGGGACCGCCTATATCACGGATGTCGGGATGACCGGCCCTTCGGAGTCCATCATCGGGATGCGGCCCGCCGACATCATCGAGCGCTTCTTGACCGGTTTGCCGAAGCGGTTCGAGGTGGCCTCCGGGCCTGCGGTGCTGAATGGCATCGTCGTTGATGTTGACGAAACGACCGGTCTGGCGCGCGGCATCGAGCGCGTGCGCAAACGTGTGAAGTGAGGAACACCTCCGGCTGTGCGCGGAGTCTTATTTAGTGAGCCTGGGCGGCCAGAAGCCCCCGCGGGGGCAGCCGTGTCCAGGCAACAGGCAGGATTGAGAGCGACACAATGTTGAAAACAGCGGCCGTCCGGGTGGCGGCTACAGTCACAGGGGCGGCCCTTCTGCTTTGCGCGCCGGCATCGGCGCGCGAGATTATCGTTTACGGGGGTGAGCAGGTCGCCAGCGCGGGCATAAAGCTGTATGCCTGGGGCAGCGGAAAGGCTTCACAAAACACCGAGAAGGGCGTCACGACGACGAACAGCATCGAAGTGACCTCAGGCGGTCTGTACGCCGGAGGCTTCCTCTCGTTCCAGAATCCCATCGAGATCGCCGGCCCCGCCGCTATCGGCAGATACGACTATCTCGAGTTCGTTATAAACTTCAAGTCGCTCACTCGTCTTGCGCTCGACAGCTACAACAAAGCGCCCACAGGCAACGGCGAGTACCGCCCGCTGCCCTACGACTTCTACGGCAACTACTACGATGACGACCCGATTATGGTGCCGAAGGCCCGCAACCTTCGGGTTGTCCTGACATCGGCCGACGGCAAGTCGCTGGGGCACATGCAGGCTATCGTCAACAAAGCCGGCGATGAAGAGGGCTGGTTCACCGTGGCCGTGCCGCTTGCCGCTCTCGGGCTGAACGAACAGACGGGAGGGTTCGCCCTCAGCCGTCTTGGAGTCTCGCTGGACTTCCCCGACACGTTCTGGATAGGCCGCATCCGCGTTATCACCGACGAAAGCCCCATCTACGTGGATCCGATGGACGAGCAGACGGTCGGAAGTGGAGACACTCTCGTGATGAAGGCCGAAGCCGAGGCGGGCATCACCTCTCTGGTTTACTCCTGGGATTTCAACGCGGCAGATGGAATACAGGAAGACGCGGTGGGGCAACTCGCGGAGATGATGTACAAGACTGCAGGCACGTTCACCGTCACGCTCACCGTGCGCGATCCGGACGGCATCAAGAAGCCCGTGACCACAAAGGTCAAGATCGAGGTTACCTGACCCCGGCGTCCGGGGTTCGTGACGGGCGGTTCTACGGATTGCCGGCCAGGGGCGGGAATGCACCCTGGGGCGCGACTCGCAGGGAGGGGTCCCAGTAGACCCGTGTAAACAGCGCTTCTATCTGGTTGTCGGGCGCGGTGGGAGGCAGCGCCTGGATGGCCTTCTCCCGCGTGATGTCGCCCATGAACGCGACATTGAGGCTTGTCCCGCCCGTGTAGTCCGCAAGCTGCCGGTTCACCCGCACGACCGCCCGCTCCGCCATGGGCTCCAGGGCGAACGCCGCGCTTGCCGATTCCTTCGCCTGCAGCAGCACGGTCTTTCGCGTTGATGATGGCCTTGCGCCGATGACCAGCGTGATGCTCTTGTCCCGCTGGTCTGCCCAGAGCGCCTGGATCTCGGCGCCGGACTCGGATACGATCGGGTTGGTGCGCAGGTTCGAGAGCAGGGCGGATTCCTGGGGAATGGCGCCCGGCAGCGCTGTGGTGCTCGGCCCGGCGGCTTTCTTCGGCTCGGTGCGGGTTCCTTGAGGAGATATCTGCGCAGGAGGGCCGCTCGGCTGTGGGGGGCTGCCGGATGCGCCGGATTGCTGCGGGGTGAAGGTGGGCAGCACTTCCGGGGCGCCGCCGTCGGACCTTCGCACATACGCGGCGGTCAGGATTGCGATGAACATAATGGCCCCGAGTATGATGGTCAGCAGCGCCAGGTATTTCTGAAAGCTGCTCGCGCGCACAAACTCCTCGGCGCGCGCCTGCGCCGCTACAAGCCTGGCGCGCCAGATTCCGGGCTCCTTCGCGCCGTCGGCCGCCGTGGCCGGGTGCACACGAGCCAGCGCCCGGGCGCGGGTCAGTTTGTGCTCCACGCTGACGTTCTCGCTGTCCTGGTCGAGAGCGAGTTGATACCACGATGCGGCGTCTTCGTACCTGTGCTGCTCCATGCAGATGTCGCCCATCAGAGCCAGCGCGCTGCGGTTGTCGTGCTCGCGCGCTATCGCCTCGGTGCACTTCTCCCTTGCTGTCGCCCAGTCCCGGCGCTTCAGGGCCCTCGAAGCCGCCGCCAGCAGCGCGGCTATCTCCCCGTCGCCCGCGCCGGTGCTCCCCATCCCCGGCGCGGCTGCCCCGCAGGCCGGACAGAAGGCCGTCCTGTCCTGCAGTTGGGCGCCGCACGAAGCGCAAACAATATCCGCAGTCTCAGCCATCTGTTATGCCTTCTCTATACTCCCGTATGACCGAATCCGCCGTCCCCTCGCGAGGAGGCCTGAAGGTCGTCCGCTTCCTCTAGTATGGCCCGCGCCACAGGAGCGATCACGAGCTGCGCAATGCGCTCGCCCCGCCTCACCACGAACGGCTCACTCCCCAGATTGATCATGATCACTTTCAGTTCGCCGCGATAGTCCGCGTCTATTGTGCCCGGGGTGTTGACCATGGATATTCCCGAGCGCGCCGCCAGGCCGCTGCGCGGCCGAACCTGCCCCTCGAGGCCCTCCGGAATCTCGAAGCGGAATCCAGTCGGCACCAGCGCCCGGCCGCCCGGCTGCAGCACCAGGTCTTCCTCAACAGCCGCCGCCAGGTCGAGCCCGCTCGCGCCCTCCGTCGAATAGGACGGCAGCGCCAGCCCCTCCCCGTGCGGCAGCCTGTGAACCCGGACAGTAGTTGTCTCCAAGTGCATCTCCCTCTCACTATACATATACGCCAGAAAACCCGCGATGTCCGCAGGCTTCACGGCCTCCAAATGCGCTGATGCGCAGGTGGCCCCTCGGGCCTCCTGCGCACCGTAATCTGCCCGGATCGAGCCGGAAGGTCAGTCGTCGCTGTTGACAGCCTCTTCGGCGTCCTCCTCGAACTGCGGCGGGGTTTCGGCAACGTGAAGGTGAAGCAGGAGCCTTTGCCGAGTTCACTCTCCACCCAGATCTCGCCGCCATGCGCCTCAACGAGATGCTTTACAAGGAACAGCCCGATTCCGGTCCCGCCTACCTCGCGCGTGTCCCTGTTGTCAACCCTGTGGAAGCGGTCGAACACCTTGGCCAGGTGCTCCTTTGGAATGCCAACGCCCTCGTCGGAGACCGAAATCCTGACTGCGCCATTTTCGGCGGCTCCTCGAACCGTCACCGTTCCGCCGTCGGGAGAG
>JAGVUD010000301.1 GCA_019136435.1 Armatimonadota bacterium
GGGCGAACCCCGGCCGCATGAGCACGCCGTCCATGTAGCGGCTGCGCGCCCCGACATTGCGCACCTGCACGCTGAAGACATACTCCAGCATCCGCCGCGCCTGGTGCGGGTCTATCAGGAGCACTCCGGGCAGGCTGTACAGGCAGGCGTCGCGGTCGCGGTAAGAGCCCGTGTAGTCGTAGCGCGCGCTGCGCGATGATGTGACGACCATCCGCTCGGTGTCTATGGTCACGCCTTGGCTGAAGAAGTAGTTGTACAGGGCGTTCTCGTTCAGCATCTCTTCCATCCGCGCCGCTTCATCCCGGCAACGAATGCGGCGCGCCTCGAGCCAGGACGTGGTGTTCCCGAACAGCCCGTCCCACCCGTCGGCCTGCAGATCTTGGGCGCTGGCAAGCGCCGACGACGCTTCGAGCCCGACGCCGAGGTACACCGTGCGGCCCGTTCTCTGTCCGGCATCTCCGGTGATCTTCCACGAGCAGGCGCCCCAGACGCACTCTTCGCCCGCTGGCTGCGCTTCGGTCAGCGTTGCGGGGTCCAGCGTCCTGTCGCCCGTGCCCATGCAGGGCTCGCAGGCGGGGTCGGCGGCGACTCCTATCGCGAAGAGCGGCCAGGCAAGGCGCAGGCTGAAGAAGCCCTCGCTCGAGCTTCCCTCCAGACACCCGCAGAATCTGGTCCCCTCCATAAGCCGCACGCTGTCGCAGACGTGAAGCGTCGTTCGCCAGTTCAGTTCGAACCCGATCTCCGCCTCGACCGGCCGGGATGCCTCGAACGACACCCTGACCGCAATGCCTTTACGGGAGACCGGGGCGAGATAGACGCACTCGACAACCCCGGCCGGGGTCGCGAGCGTAAACGCGGGAATCCAGTGGTTGATCAGCCGCCACCGGGCATTCTCGAGACTTACCGGCTGCCCGTCAATGGTGATGCGGGGCATCAGGAACGCTCCCCGCTCGCCCCTCAGAACAATCGTCCCCCGGGCGCTCTCGTACAGAAAGGCGAGGTCTCTGATCGCCCCGGTGGAGGTGTCAATCTCGTCAACGGTGATGAACTCGTTGCCGGTGCTGTAGCGCTGGCGTCTGGCGGACAACGGCGAGTCTCCGGTCTCCGGCGGGCAGGTCAACGGCTCAGGATGCGCCGCAGCACAAGGCCGCTGGCGAGCTTGGGGTAAAAATAGGTTGACTTCTGGGGCATCGAGCGTCTCTCGCGTGAGTAGCGCGTAATGGTGCGCACCGGTATCGGGCGCACCAGGAACGCCGCCTGGTATCCCTCCTGTTCCACCATGGCGAGGGCGTGGCTGGCGTCTTCGACGTAGCTGATTCGCGCGTCGCTCTTCAGGCGGGCTATGTCGAACCCGAGCGACTCGGCAAGCACGCACTGCTGAAGCAGCTCCGCGCCCAGGGCATCCACCGGCTGCTTCGGAGTCGCCAGCCAGTTGCCCGCCGCCCCGCACGCGGCAAAAGAACACTCGCTCGCTCCGTCAAGCGCGGCCGCAAGCTCGCCGGGGCTGCACCCGGCAAAATCGAAACGGCCCGCCAGCCTGTCGCGAATAGCCGCCAGCGCTTCCGCCGGAAGCCCTTTCAGCACGCGATGAGTGGGCAGAACGGTGAGCCCGGGGTCGTCCGTCCACGCCAGCGTTGCCATCACCCACGCCCACGGGCGGTCCGCCGCATCGGGGTGCTCGCTGTCCATCCGCCGGGCATAGGCCAGCGCTGTCTCGTAACGGTGGTGGCCGTCGGCGATTGTGAGTGTTTCGTCCCGCAGCGACTCGGCAACAGCGGATATCTGAGCGGGATCCGTGCAGGCGTCGAGGGAGTACGTCACCCCGTCCGCGCCTGCGGCGTCCCCGACAAGCGGCCGCCAGTCCGCCTCGGTCGTCGCCCTGCCCACGCAGCCCTGATTGTCCTCGTAGAGCAGCCAGACGCTGTCGAGGTTCGCGCTGGTGGCCTCGAGCAGCCTGGCCAGACCTTCCTTCGGGCCCTGAAGCGTCTTCTCGTGCGGCAGAATGACGCCGTCTTCGTAGTCCTGAATCTTTACGAGCGCGGTGAGGCAGGTCAGCGACTTACGGGCGGCCCCGACGCTATAGCAGATTCGCTGGCGGTAGAGCGCGGGGACGTCTTCCTCCACCATCGCGCCCTCGCCGAGCCATTGCCTCAGAAACCCGGCGGCGCGGGTGAAACGGTTGTCGGAGTCGGAGTCGCCGGGGCGCTCGTCGCCCAGCACCAGACGCACGAAGTTGTGCTCGCTGGCCTCGTAGAGCCTCTTCTTTTCTTCCGGCGCGATCACGTCGTAGGGCGGACTGATGAGACGAGAGGGATCGCCCGCGACATCCAGATTGTAACGAACGCCTCTGAACGGAGAGATCTCAGACACTAGCCCTGGCCACCAATCAAGCGAAATAACGCCGGCCGGGCGCGCCCGTGCCTGCGTGAACGGCATTATAGCATAGCCGCGGGCCGGCCTTTCAAGGGTTGGGGTCAGTAAACCTGCTGAAGGTCCTGTTCGACCAGTGTGCGGTAGAGCGCGTTGTACGCCTCGCGCAGGATGTCGGCGGCAGTCATGGGAGCGCTCAGCGATGCGTCGGCCTCCGTTACCTGCAGCAGCAGTTCTCCGCGCGCGCTGATGGCCGGCGGGTCGGTCGTGCGCCTGATGTCCCGAAGGCTGACTCCGCTGTTCAGGAGCATGTTCAGCTTCTCGACGATGGCTTTCGCCCTGTCCTCGGACGACTGCCCGTCCACCGCGGCGGCCTCGAACATCTTCGCGCCGCCGACCCAAGCTTCGAAGACGTCCGGTTTGTTCTCGGACTTCTTCAGTTCGGCCATGGCGGCTGTGGTCACCGCGCGGCGATCAATGGGCACGTTTCTCTTGCGGAGTTCATCAAGGATATCACGCGACCGCTCGGCGGGGTACGGGTGGGTCTGGTAGATGCCCCATTCGATGGCGGGTCTGGCGACCTCGTCCCGCGCCAGCCGCTCCATGAAGGTGAGAATTCCAACCGGGTTGCTCTTCGACATCGCCAGGTAGGCAATCGCCGTCATGTCGGCGTCTTTCTCCGCCTGCCGGCTATAGCCGTTGAGCCTCGCGATCTGCACCATCTGGGCGCCCATCATCAGGTTGCCAACGTCACCGGCCGACCCCTTCGCCACGATAGCCGCCAGCAGGGCAACGGCAATCTGGTTGTTGAGCTTGCTCTGCTCTTTCAGCAGCGACTGCATGTGGTGGTGCGAGATGTGAGCGATTTCGTGGGCTATGACCGCGGCGAGTTCGTCGTCGGACTGCACATAGTCCAGGAGTCCCTTGTTGATGTAAACGAAGCCCCCCGGCATTGAGAGCGCGTTCACGTCCTTGTCGTCCAGAACCTTGAAAACGTAATCGAACTTCGCGATCTTCGGAGAGCCATAGTGCGCGTGGACCTCGGTTTCATTGGCGAGCTTCGCAAGCTCTTTGCCAATACGCTCCACGCGGGCGTTGACCGCCTCATCCTTGACGAGCTTGTACTGCTTCTCGAGCTCCGCCGAGGCCTCTCTACCCTGCTTTTTCTCCGTTTCGGCGGCGCGCTCTTCGGGAGTCAGCGCCTTCTCCGAAGCCTTCTTAGCGGCCGCCTTTTCTTCTTTGACGGCCGTCTTTTCTTCTGTTGCGGCCCCCGCCTCTTTTTCGGAGGACGTCGCCGGTATCGTAGCGGCGCAGAGGGTAAGGGCAAACAGCGCCCCGAGCGCCGCCGCCATCCTTCGCCAGAATCGTCTGTCTGTTGATGCGTGCATAGTTGACTCGCGGCGCAGGTCTCAAGCGCCGCTCATGCAATGAGACGCTTCAATGCCCGCGTACGTTCCGCGCGACCGCCTCGCTGATGCGGGACGGTGTCGGGTATTATGCAAAGTGGCGGGGGTCCGGTCTGCGGGTGGCTCGCCGGGGCGGTTCTCAAGCGTGATACTTGCGATAGACGCGGGCAACTTCAAGATAGCATTCGGCGCATTCGACGGCGACGCGCCTCCGCTTTCGACCGCGTCCCTGCCGGTCGAAAGCTTCGTGGCCGAAGGCTTCGAGGCGGAAGGGCCGGGCGCCGGTTTTTCGCGCGCGATCAACGCGCTTGGGGCATGTCCGTCTGATGTCGAGGGGGTCTCCATCTCCAGCGTGGTGCCGCGTCTGACGCCGCTGCTGCTGGAAGCCGCCGGGGGCCTCACCGAAAACGTCCTGAACCTCACCCCCGCCTCCTTTGCCCCCATGCCTGTTCGCTACAACCCGCCGTCCGATCTGGGCTCCGACCGGCTCGCGAACGCGCTGGCGATGTTTCACCTCTACGGCGGCCCGGCCTGCTCGGTGGATCTGGGCACCGCCACCAACTTCGACGTTGTGTCGGCTTCGGGGGAGTTCGTGGGGGGCGCCATCGCGCCGGGTCTGGGCACCGCGGCTGATGCGCTGTGGTCGAAGGCGGCCCGCCTGAAGGACCCGGGCTGGGGGCTGCCCGCTCGGGCGCTCGGACAGAGCACGGCGGAGTGCCTGATCTCGGGCACACTGCTCGGCTACGCGGGGCTTGTCGACGAAATGGTGCGGCTTCTCGCGGCCGAGGCGGGGCCGTTTGTGCGCGTGGTGGCGGTGGGCGGAATGGCGCACATCGTCTCGCAGGCGGCCCGGGCGATTGACGAGGTCCGCCCCACGCTGACGCTGGAAGGGCTGAACATTGCGTTCCGGCTCTCCCGGCCGGGAGGGGCATAGTGCCGCCCGCGCAGGAAGACCGCTCTTCCGCCCCGTCTCTCAGCCCGCTGCGGATAGGCCCGGTCAGCGTATGGCCGCCGCTGGTGCTTGCGCCGATGGCGGGCGCGACGAACCATGCCTTCCGGATGCTCGTGCGCGAATGCGGCGGGGTTGGCCTGGTCGTCGGCGAGATGATCTCGAGCTTCGCGCTTCACTACGAGAACCGGCGCTCGCTCGCGATGTTCGACTGGACAGACGACGAGCGCCCTGTCGCCGCGCAGATATTCGGGGCGGTTCCGGAGGTGATCGCGGACGCGGCGAAGCGCGCGGAAGACGCGGGCGCGGACATTGTGGACATCAACATGGGCTGCTGGGTGCCGAAGGTCGTCCGGTCGTCGGCGGGAGCGGCGCTTCTGCGCGATCCCGTGCAGGCGCAAAGCGTGATGGAGGCCTGCGTGAAGGCGACGAAGCTGCCCGTCACAATCAAGATCCGCAGGGGATGGGACAGCGGCGATTCCCGCGCGGTTGAGGTCGCCAGAATCGCACAGGATGCGGGCGTGCGGGCGATCACCGTGCACGGGCGCTTCGCGAAGCAGGGGTTTGGCGGCGCGTCCGACCCGGGAACAATTGCAGAGGTGAAGCAGGCGGTATCCATCCCCGTTATCGGCAACGGCGACATCAGGACGCCCTCTGACGCCGCACGGATGCTTCGGGAGACCGGCTGCGATGCTGTCATGATCGGGCGCGCGGCGCTCGGCAACCCGTTCATCTTCAGGCAGGTGTGGGCGTGGCTCTGTGATGGCAAGGTCTTGCCCCCGCCGTCGGTTGCCGAACTTGCCGCGGCGGCGCGGCGGCACACGGAGCTTCAGGTGCGGCTTCTGGGCGAGGAGCGCGGGGTGCGCGAGATGCGCGCGCATCTGCCGCACTACGTGCGGGGAGTCGAAAACGCGGCGAAGCTGAGGCACGAACTGACGCGGGTCAGCACGGCGGATGAGATCAACCGGCTGCTCGACCGGGTCGCGGGCGGGGCAGTCGCTTGACGCGCATCATCCGGGAGCCCTTCTGCGCCTTCTCGCACTTCGCCGGAGCGCTTCTCTCGGTGGCGGCGCTGGTGTATCTCGTCATCGCGGCGGATGGCCGGCCGTGGCATGTCGTCAGCCTTTCAATATACGGCGCGAGCCTCATCGTCCTCTACCTTTCGAGCGCCCTTTATCACACTCTGCCCCTCGGCGAGCGGGGTCTCCGCCGGATGCAGCGTCTCGATCACAGCGCAATCTACGTTCTCATCGCTGGCACGTATGTGCCGGTCTGCCTCGTGAGCCTGCGCGGCGGATGGGGGTGGAGCCTGTTCGGAATCGAGTACGGCCTTGCCGCAACCGGCATTCTGCTGACGCTGTTCTGGAAGAGCGCGCCGCCCGCCGTTCGGGTGCTCCTTTACATCCTGATGGGCTGGCTTGCCGTCATCGCGCTCGGGCCGCTGTCGCGGTCTCTCTCGCCGGAGGGCGTGTTTTGGCTGGTGGCCGGAGGCGTCGTTTACACCGTGGGCGCGGTCATCTTCGCGCTGGACAGGCCGCACCTGTGGCCCGGAAAGTTCAGCGCCCACGATCTGTGGCATCTGTTTGTTCTGGGCGGAAGCGCCTGCCACTTCGCCTGCATTCTGACGCTCGTCACGGCCTAGTTTCTCGCCCCCGAGGCAGGAAAGCCCGGGCGGGCGTCCTAAAGGCTTCTGTAGAACGCATCAGGAGACAGGGCAATGGTTACAGTCAGGCAGGGTATCCAGCACGACTCGGGCATTCCGCTCGGCGGCATCGGGACGGGATCGGTCGAGATTCGCCCGGACGGGCTCTTTCACGAATGGCAGATCTTCAACGCGGGCTCCTGGTCGCCGCAGTCGAAGGTGCAGCCGGGAGACGCGCTCAAGCCGGAGGACGTGGTCTTTCTGCTGCGAACGCGTGAC
>JAGVUD010000333.1 GCA_019136435.1 Armatimonadota bacterium
CTTGCGCCGTTCGCGATGGCGATCGCAACCGTCGCCGCCGTCGCCTCCAGACGCTCCGTTACGCCAGCGCCGCCGAGCACGGCCCCGAGCGTGGATTTGCGCGATGTCCCGATCAGAAGCGGACGCCCGACAACTGCGAACTCACCCAGGCGGCGCAGCATCTCGAGGTTGTGCTCGGGGGTTTTCCCGAAACCAAAGCCCGGGTCCACGATTGTGAACTCACGCGGCAGCCCTCTGCTTTCCGCGACGGCGATTTGAGCTTCCAGAAACGATGAAATCTCGGCGACGAGATCTTCGTAGCGCGGGCTGTGCTGCATGTTCCGCGGGGTGCCCTTCATGTGCATAATGACGAGTGGCGCCCGGCGCGCGGCGGCCACCGAAGCAAGCTCCGGGTCCCTCACCAGGCCGGTCACATCGTTGATGATGCTGGCGCCTGCATTGAGCGCCCTGTCCGCAACCGCGCTTCTGGAGGTGTCAACGGATAGGGGAACGTCCACCACCTGCGCGAGCGCCTCGATGACTGGCACGACGCGCCGGATCTCCTCCATCTCGGGCACGGAATCCGAACCCGGCCGGGTGCTTTCTCCACCGACGTCAATGATGTCAGCGCCGTCGGCGGCCATCCGCGCACCGGCCTGGGCCGCCTCTTCAGGGCTTGAGAACCTGCCACCGTCCGAGAAGGAATCGGGAGTGACGTTGAGGATACCCATCACGAGCGTGCGGCGCGCGAGATCGCCGAACATCCGGGCCAAACATGGCGAGCCAGGCGCCGATTCGTCCGGCAGGGCGAACGCTCGCTCGGGAGTCAATTCACGACCACCCACTGTTTCATCGCGGCGAACTTCTTCGGACCGATGCCCTTGACGTTCATCAGGTCTTCCGGGCGGGCAAAGCCTCCGGCGGCCTTGCGGTATTCGAGGATGGACTGAGCGGTGGCAGGGCCAACACCCGGCAGCAGATCAAGCTCCTCCGCCCCGGCTCTGTTGATGTTGACTTTCTTCGGTCCGGTCGCGGGGCGCGCTGAAGCGGCGGCACGGCTGGCCGAGACGGCAGGCGCCTTGCTGCCCGCCTTTGCGGGCGCGAATGACGAAACCGCGCCCGCGGCAGGAGCGGGGGGAGCAGACCCCTTCTTTGGCACATAGATCTGCTCGCCGTCCTCCAGGCGAGCGGCCAGATTGATCGCATCGCGGTCGGCGTCGGGCTTCGTCCCGCCAGCGGCCCGGAGAGCATCTATGACCCGCTTGCCAGCCGGAAGCGTATAGACGCCGGAGTTCTTGACCTGGCCGGCAACGTGGACGACAACGTCCGCGGATGCGGGCGGCTGTGCGGACGGCGGGGTGGCCTGCTCGGCCTGCACGGCGGCGGAAGGCGCGCCTTCGAAGCTCGGGAGCGGGTCGGAACCGGCGGCGGGGAGCCGCGAAGGCTCGATGATCTCGACGGAGGCGTGGCGGCCGGGTAGGCCGCTCTGCCTCTGCGCGAGGCTGTAGCCCATGCCGAGAAAGAGAAACACCACAAGGGCAGTCAGCGCGTATTTCTGCCCGGACTGAGTGCCTTTCGCGCTATCGCTTTCTTCTATCGCCTTGCCCTCCACGCCGGCGCCCCTGCCTCGCGCATCTGCTGGTGCGAGCGAGCGCAGCCGGACTTCCCGGCGGTCTCAGCCGATGACGACGTTCACGAGGCGGCCGGGTACCGTGATCACCTTACGGATTGTCTTTCCCGCCGCGGCGGCAATCACCTTCTCGTTTTCGCGGGCAATCCGCTCGATATCAGCGGCCGAGGTGTCCGCGGGGATGCTGAGCCGGTCGCGGACCTTGCCATTGATCTGAAGCACAAGAGTCACGACGTCGGCCTTCGCGACCTCGGGATCGAACTCCGGCCACGGCGCGCTGTAGGTGAAGCCCTCGTGCCCGGTCAGCGTCCAGAGCTCGTCCGCGAGATGCGGCGCGATAGGCGCGAGCAGCAGAATGAGGTACTCGACAGCTTCGCTGAACACCGGGCACGGGAAGTCGAGCCCGTCCTTGGCCTGCACGAAGTCGTAGATCTCGTTCAGCAGCTCCATCAGAGCCGACACTGCGGTGTTGAAGCCGAACTCCTCGATATCGGATGTGACCTTCGCGACCGTTTGATGCGTCTTGCGCGCAAGCGACTTCGCCTCGTCGCTGAGGGTCTCTTCGCGCACCGTGCGGCGCCAGTCCGCCACGAAAGCAACCGGACGGTCGGCGATGACACGATGCACCCGATTGAGGAAGCGCCACGCGCCATTGATGCCGTCCTCGCTCCACGGGACGGTGTCTTCAAACGGCGCAACGAACAGCTCATAGACGCGCAGAGCATCAGCGCCGTACTTCTCCGCCATCTCGTCGGGAGTTACGACATTGAACTTCGACTTGGACATCTTGACCATGGTCGAGGGATCGTTCGGGTCAGGCGCAAGCAGCATGCCCTGGTTCTTGAGCCTCGCAAACGGCTCAGTGAACGAGATGAGTCCGGCATCGTACATCACCTTGGTCCAGAAACGGGCATACAGCAGGTGCATGACAGCGTGCTCGGCCCCGCCCACGTACAGGTCAACCGGAAGCCACTTCTCCGCTTTGGCCCTGTCGAACGGGGCGGCGGCGTTGTGGGGGTCGGCATAGCGCAGGAAGTACCAGCTCGAGCAGGCGAATCCGCCCATAGTGTCGGTCTCGCGTGCAGCTTTTCCGCCACATGTTGGACAGACCGTATCAACGAACTGCGGAATCGTGGCGAGCGGCGAGCGTCCGTCACCGGGCGGCTCGTAGTTGTCCACCTCCGGGAGCAGCACGGGGAGCTGGTCTTCGGGCACCGGGACCTCGCCACACTTCTCGCAGTGAACGATGGGAATCGGTGCGCCCCAGTAGCGCTGCCTGGATATCAGCCAGTCGCGCAGGCGATAGTTGGTCTGGCGGCGGCCGATGCCGTGCTCTTCCATCCAGCCGGCGATGGCCTCCGCGCCGCGATCGTTGGGTAGCCCGTCGAACTGCCCCGCATTGACCATCGTGCCGGGCCCTGTGTGCGCTTCGGGCAGCGGCTGGCCGTCCCAACCCGCCGGAGCGATGACAACCGGGACAGGAAGGTTATAGTTTTGGGCGAAATCATAGTCACGTGTGTCGTGAGCTGGCACGGCCATTATCGCGCCGGTCCCATACGAGAGAAGCACGTAGTCCGCAATGAAGACCGGCACTTCCTGACCGTTCACAGGGTTGACGGCATACGCCCCGGTGAAGCAGCCCGTCCGCTCCCGCTCGGTGGATAGGCGGTCGATCTCGGAGATGCGGCGCGAGGCGCGGACGTAGCTTTCCACCTCAGCCCGGCGGTCCGCCACCGTGATCTCGCCAACCAGCGGATGCTCCGGCGCGATCACCGCGAACGACATGCCGAACACAGTGTCCACGCGCGTCGTGAACACGCGCATCTTCACGTCGTGTCCCCGGATCGGCATATCGAACTCAACGCCGACGCTCTTGCCGATCCAGTTGCGCTGCATCATCTTGATGGACTCGGGCCAGTCCACCGTATCGAGGTCGTTCAGCAGGCGCTCGGCGTAGTCCGTGATCTTGAAGAACCACTGGGGCAGGTCCTTCTTCTCGATCTCCGAGCCGCAGCGCCAGCAGCCGCCGTGCTCCACCTCCTCGTTCGCCAGAACCGTGGAGCACGAAGGGCACCAGTTCGCGGGCGCGAACGAGCGGTAGGCCAGAGCGTGCTTATGCAGCAGCAGGAAGAACCACTGCGTCCAGCGATAGTAATCGGGCGAGCTGGAGTTGACCTCGCGCGACCAGTCGTACGACAGCCCGATCAGATCCATCTGGCGCTTATAGTTCGCGATGTACTTCGGAACAGTCTCGCGCGGGTGCGACTTGCGCCGGAGCGCCTCGTTCTCGGCCGGCAGGCCGAAGGCGTCCCACCCCATCGGATGCAGCACGTTGTCGCCCCGCATATGCCGGTAACGGCAGAACACGTCGGTGGGAATGTAGTTGCGGCAGTGCCCCACCGAGAGCCCGTCTCCCGAAGGGTACGGGAAGAAGTCGAGGCCATAGAACTTGCCCCGTCCCTCTTCTTCGCTGGCGCGGAAGATGTCTGCCTTCTTCCACGCATCCTGCCACTTGCGCTCGATGTCCCGAAAGCTGTATTTCGCGTGCGCGCCCGTTGTTGTCTGTTCTGATCCCATGCAGTTCCTCGAGCACCAATGGCGGCCCTGCTCAGGCCGCGTCAATTCTCATGCTCCCCACCCTATCGCCTGGCGGACATACTCACCGCCAGCACCGCCAGACCGATTGCGGCCGCAAATCCGGCCGTGATTGCGATCTCCGATCTGCTCAACCGGAAGTGCCGGCGATTGGATATCACAAAGCCAAGCGCTATCGCCACAAGCCCGGGCACGCCATCCTCCAGGCCGCGTCCGGAAACGATCAGCAGCATTGTGAGCGTAACGAGCGCAAAGAACCACCATGCCGTGCGCGACGGCGACATCTTCAGGCGCTCGGCCGCCGACAGAAACATCGCCATAAACAGGAAATCGCCCGCACCGATAAGCAGTATCGGCTGAACGGAGTGGGCCGCCGGCATAGCCGCCGACACATGCTGCAGAACCTGCGGCGAACCCTCGATGACTTGGCGCACCGGCCCCAACGATACCGTCCAGTAGTCAACGGCCGGGGCCAGCAGAGCAACCGGAAGCAGTATGTTCGGTTCGCGGAAGATGACCGCCACGACGCACCCGAGAAACGACGCGGCGTATATCAGGGCAATGCTGTGAAGCGGCTCCAATCCGCCGCGCACTATGCTCGAAACGGCGAGGACAGCCGCCGAGGCCGCCAGACCCGCCAGACTTGCGCCAAACCCGAACCGAAGCCCCGCGATGCCGCGGGTGATGAGGACGACAAGCCCCACCCACACGACCGTCACCCCGGCCTCAGCCAGCGCCAGCGCACCGCGCGTCTCTCCCGCCAACCGGCCCGCGAGGGGCGCCGCGTACGCCAGACCAGCCAGCAGAAAACTGGAAAGGACAAGGTAGTAAATGGGGGAAAGTGCTCGTCGCATGGGGCCGCTTCGCTCTTTGACAGGGGATTATAGCATGGGATAAAATCGCCACGTCCTGCCTCGCGCTCAGCCGCGGCGCGCGTGGGGCCAATCCATTTCGGGCGTACCACACATGCAGCCTTACAGAATAGTAATCGCCGACGACGAATCCATCATCCGCCTTGACCTCAAGAAGGTTCTGGAAGACGCGGGGCACACCGTTGCCGGAGAAGCCTCGGACGGCGAGACAGCCGTCAACCTCGCCCGCACGCTCCGCCCGGATGTCGTGATTCTGGACATCAAGATGCCGGTAATGGACGGTCTGGACGCGGCGAAGATCATCTGTGAAGAGAACATCGCGCCGGTTCTGCTGCTCACCGCCTACAGCGAAGGCGAACTGATTGACCGCGCCCGGGAAGCCGGCGTGTTCGCCTATCTCGTGAAGCCATTCCAGGAGACCGACCTGAAGCCGGCTATCGAGGTCGCCATTGCGCGCTACGAACAGCACCAGGCTCTGCAGGAGCAGGTGACCGAGCTCGAAGACAGAATAGAGACCCGCAAGGCCATCGAGCGCGCGAAGGGCATTCTGATTGACCGGTACGGCCTGAAGGAAGCCGACGCGTTCCGGCGCATTCAGACGCAGAGCATGAACACCCGCAAGTCCATGCGCGAGATCGCCGAAGCCATCATCATCGCGAACGACATCTAGCGGCCCGCATGCCATGCCGCGCGTCACCCACACCCCCAACAGCCAGACCGATTCCGCCGGGCGCATAGACGACCTGGAGCGCAGGCTTCAGGAGAAGTCGGCGGAGGCCGAGGCGCTCAAGCGCATCGGGCAGGCCATCGGCCTGATGCTCGACATGCCCCGCATGCTGCAGATGGTCGCCGAGATCGTCCAGCAGGTGACCGGCACCGACGTATGCCTCATCTACTTTTTGAATGACAGCAAGACCGAACTGGTGCTGCGCGCCGCCAGCAGCATGGCGCGCGGCGTGGTTGGCAAGGTGCGGATGAAGGTCGGCGAGGGCGTCACGGGATGGGTGGCCGAAACGCGCGAGAGGGTTGCGCTCGACAGCAACGCTTTTCGCGACTCGCGGTTCAAGCTGGTGCCGGAGCTGCAGCAGGACGGGTTTCATTCGCTCCTGAGCGTGCCGCTCATAGGGCGCGAAGACCTGCTCGGCGTCATCAACGTGCGGACAGACAAGGCGCACAAGTACACCGCATCGCAGATCGAGCTGCTGGAGAGCATCGCGGGGCAGGTGGCCGGGGCCATTGAGAACTCGGCGCAGTTCCAGCGCGTGCAGCGGCGGGCCTCGCAGCTTACGACGCTCTCGGAGATCAGCCGCACCATATCGTCGAGCCTGTATCTCGAGGAGATTCTGCAGTTCATCGTCGCCGTCACCGCCGAGAGCATGAATCTGAGCATCTGTTCGGTGATGCTTCTGGACGAGGAGAAACAGGAGCTGATCATCAAGGCGACCACCTCGCAGAGCCGCGCCTACATCAAGAAGCCCAACCTGAGACTCGGCGAGAGCCTGGCCGGACGCGCCGTTGCCGAGGGCAAGCCCGTCTCGGTGCTCGAC
>JAGVUD010000382.1 GCA_019136435.1 Armatimonadota bacterium
TAGTAGGGCATTCCGCAGCCCGCGTACGAGAGCAGATCGCCCCGCTCGATGATCGTGATGTCCGCATCTGGATCCAGCCGGCGCGCTCTCGCCGCGGCTTTCGGGCCACAGGCGACGCCTCCGATTATTACGATTCTGTTGGGCACTTGTTGGTCTTCCTTTGCCTCTTGCGCACGCTCAGAGTAGGTGTATTTTACAGCTAACCCCCTTCGTAAGGCAAGGGCGATCTGCCCCGCCGATGCTGTGGTATAATCGAGTCACCGCGGCCGGGGTGGCGGAGCGGCTCCTTTTGAGAGAGTGGGGCGTGCCTTCCGCCGTCAGCGCCAGACCGCGGCATCGCGCCGCCGGATCAGACCGGCGGAGCAAGGGCAAAAGGAGGCAGTCAGATGGGTAGAAGTGGATGGATTGTAGTCGCGGCGGTAATCCTCGCCGCTGCGATGCCGGCCGCCGCACAGGAGCGCACGACGCCGGTGGAAGTCAAGAACTCGCCTACCGTGGGCATTAGCAGCTCCGCGAACACCGTGAAGATTGACGGGGCGGCCAACGGCGTGAAAGCCGAACAGAGCGGCGCGTGGAGCGTCGGGATCGCCGGCACCCCGGCGGTGAGTATCAGTGGAACGGCGGACGTGAACGCAACGCAGGCGGGCACCTGGAACGTGGGCATCGTGGACACGGCAAACACGGTGAAGTCCCCCACGCTCTCGAAGACGCTGCAGTTCTGGGCCGCCGATCAGACCCTGGGCAACGCCGCGTCGCTCTCCTCACCCATTGTCGCGTGCGCGGGCTTCAAGGAAGCAAGGGTTGTTCTCACATCGTCTTCTAGCGCGAACACGCTCACCGCGCAGGTGAGGTTCGGTCTGGTCACGGGCGGCAACTTCGTGAAGGCGGGCTACACCTGCGCATTCACGGTTCCCGTGATGGGCCAGCAGATGCAGATACACGTCATCAACCAGACCGGGGGCGATGTGACGCTCTACAACAACGGCTGCTGGGCTCATCTGGTGAACTGAGCGGCCCTCGCGGCAATTTCAAGGAGGCAGACATGGGAGTCCTCAAGCGGGTACTGCCCGCGTTGCTCGTGATGCTCGCGCTGCCGCCGGGACAGTGCGCGACGGGCCACACGAACCCGGCCGAGTTCCAGAGCGCCGCGGCGGGAGCGAATTTCCAGTTCGTCACCGATTTCGACCTGCTCGCTCCGGGGAGCCCGGCTTCGGACTGCGGCATGTTCAATGTGGCGGCGTTCGGGTTTGACGCTGCGAACGAGCGCGTTGATCTTGCTCCGGCGGCATGCGGCCGCTACACGCCGCTCAGTCCCCCGAACGCGCTGGGGCCGCTCGACGGCCTGCAGTTCCTGGGCGGCAACGGAGACACGATCACCTGCACGTTCTCGCGTCCGGTGAAGGCGTTCGGAGTGCATCTGATCGGCAACCCCAGCCCGACGGGCGACCCGGCCATTCCGTTCTGGAAGATGCGCGTGAACTCTGGCGGGGGTTTCGAAGCGCAGAGCGCAACAGCGCCCCTGCACACTCTGGGCAGCGGCAACGATCACTACTTTCTGGGTGTCGTCTCGCAGGACGAGCCGTTTGACGAGGTGATTCTGTACTCCGACAACGACCCGGCCGCCTGCTACAGCTTCAACGTTGACGACATTACTGTCGCCGCCGATGTGCCGGAGAGTTCGATTACCGAAGCGAAGAACATGCCGGACGGTGAGATACTGCTTGCCAGCCTGGCCGTGACGCGGCTGCACGAGGCCGATGGCCGCTTCAACGTGGAAGCTGCGGACAGAGCGACGGGGATTGCCGTCACCGGCGCAAGCGCGTCACGCGGCGAGACAGTGAGCGTTTACGGCACGACAAGCGTTACCGCGGATGGAGAAGTTGTTCTGAACGCGATGCACGTTATGCGCCGTGCGCCATTGCCGACTCCGTATCCTCTTTGCATGGGGACACTGTCGGTGGGCGGCGAGAGCCAGATCGGAGCGCAGATCGGGTGCCACCAGGCCATCGGGCCGAACAATATCGGCCTCGACATCAGGACATGGGGCCATGTCACCGCCATCGCGCCGGACGGCTCGTGGATGACGATAAGCGATGCAAGCGTCCGCGACAGCGGAATGGGCTCGCGCGGAGTGAGGATAGTGCCGGCATTTCCGCTCTCCGGCTTCTATGTGGGCGGGTCGGTCGTCGTGACCGGATCGTCTTCGGTCTTCAAGTCGGGCGGCCTGGCATTCCCGCAGGTGCGGGTGGCGGAGCCGGAGGACATCATCAATGTGAACCCTCTGTGAGGTGACCGGCGAGGCGGCGTTCAGCCTTTCCCGTACAACAGAAGCGCCGGAGACTGCTGTCTCCGGCGCCCTCTGCCAGAAAGGAAAGGCATATGATGAAGGTATCTGGTGGAGGTAAGGGGGCTCGAACCCCTGACCCCTTGCATGCCATGCAAGTGCTCTCCCAACTGAGCTATACCCCCAGGCCGCTATTATTCAACCCCAACTCCTGACCGCCTGTCAAGACCCTGTTCCAAACCCGGCGATTCTCAGGCGGGCATGATGTCTCGCAGGAGAAGCTCGTGGATGGCAGGATTCGCCGCAAGCAGGTTGATGTCGCTGGCGAACAGGTCTATCGGACCACCGCTGAAGCTGGTGACGACCCCGCCGGCTTCTTCGACAAGGACGATTCCCGCGGCGATATCCCACGCGTTGATTCCGCCCTGAATGTACGCGTCGAACCGTCCCGAGGCGATGTAGGACATCACAAGCGCCGCCGAGCCGATGCGCCGGAACCAGGTAGTGTGCTGGTTCACGCGGCTGATTGTCTGCAGGAAGTACGCGCTGTCCTCGCGGTGAGAAGACCAGCTTACCGACACCAGCCCGTCGCAGAGATCCGTATTCTGCCCGACCGCCAGCGGCGTTTCGTTGACGAATGCCCCGCGGCCGCGCCGGGCGTGGAACATCTCGTCGTGCACGGGGTCGAACACGACTCCCAGAACCGGCGCGCCGTCCACAACACAGGCGATGGAGACCGAAAACGTCGGGATTCCGAGAGCGAAGTTGCGGGTGCCGTCCAGCGGGTCGAGGATCCAGGTGGGCTGCTCCGGGTCGCTGCGCACCCATCCGCGCTCTTCGGTAAGCAGATTGTGGGACGGAAACTCATCGGCCAAACGGGCCAGCACGAGATCCTCCACGGCATGGTCGGCTTCCGTGACGATATCGCCCGGGCTTGTCTTGACCTTCCAGGTTTTGATGGACCCGAAACGGCCCTGCAGAATAGCGCCTGCTTCACGGGCGACGCGGTGGATGAACTCCACCTCGCGATCGAGAGAAACCGTGGCTGTCATATCGGGCACTGAGGACTCCTTGCCGAGGTTGTCGGTGCTTGCAGATTACCGGATGCCACCGTCGGCCGCAACTTGAAACGGCGGCGGTAAATGGCTACCATGGGCGGGTGACAACCACACGAGAACCGGCCGCGCCAGCCGATCACGCCGCGCCAGCCGGAGCCATCCCCGAAAGGGAGCATATCTGCTACTCCGCCGCGTACTTCTTCATGTTCTCCGCGGTCGCCGCCTACATGCTTCTGCCGCTGGTGCTGGTGGGGCGCGGCATGAGCCGCCCGGAGACGGGCTATCTGCTCGCGATATACGCCGCAGCGGGCGCCCTGACGCAGATGGGTATCGGCAGGCTCTCCGACCGCCTGGGCCTTCGCAGGCCGCTCGTGATCGCCGCCGCGCTCGTGCTGGCGGCGTGCTTCGCGGTATTCTTGAAGATGGACGGTTTCGGGCAGTACGCGGCGCTGTACTTCTTCGGCGGAGCGGCGTTCCACACTGCGGGCACAGCCCTGGCCGCCGCCATCGCCGACTGGTCGTCGGAAGGTCACCGCACAGCGACGGCGTTCGCCAGAGCCCGCCTGTGGGGGTCGGCGGGCTACGTGGTCGCGCTCATCGCGCTGACGCGGTGGGTGAAGAGCGATTCGGTTATCGTCGCGTGGGCAGCGGGGAGCTATCTGCTGACCGCCCTTGCGATGATCCCTGCCCGCGAATCGGCGCGGCACACGCGGGCGGCGCTTAAGTTGCAGTCGCGCGCGAGCGAGCTTGTGCGGGACAGAAACCTGGCTGTCTTTCTGGTCTGTTTCCTGCTGTTCAAGATCGCGGAGTCGGCGTCGAACGCTTTCGTCGCGCTCAGGCTGGACCAGCTCGGCGGATCGCGCGCGCTGATTGCGTGGGCGCTCGCCATCAATGCCATCGCCGAGATACCGCTTCTGGGGCTGGCCGGGCCTCTAAGCGAACGCATCGGGCGGCGGCCGGTGCTGCTGGTGGCGCTGCTGGTGCTCCCGCTCAGGATGGCCGCCTACGCTTCGATTCCCACAGCCGCATGGGTGTTCCCGGTGCAGCTCTTTCACGGGCTCACATTCGGGTTTATGAGCGTGGCGAGCGTTGCGTACGTTGCGGACAGGGCGCCGGACGATCTGCGGGCGACTGCGCAGGGGCTGCTGCGGATGGCGATGGCCGCCGGGATGTGCATCGGGCCGCTGGCGGGCGGGATGGTGCTGGCCGCCACAAACAGCATGCCCGCGCTCTTCTGGGTGCTGGGAGGCGTGGTGGCGCTGGGCGCGGCCGTGTTCGCGCTTTTCGTTGCGGAGTCGCTTCCGGGCGCATCGGTGAAGAGCGGCGGGATCTTCGGCAGGATTGCGGCCCACCCGATATCAAGGATGAAACAATGAGAATAACTGGTATGGCGGGCATGCTGATGGCGCTGCTCGCCGCAAGCATATCGGCGGGTCTGCCCGCCGCGGAGGCCGCTATGTCGGAACAGACATCACGGGACACGAACACACACCACGAATTCCGTCCGCCAGTGAGCGGACGGCAGTGGGAAGCGCGGGCCAAAGACCTGCGGATGCAGATACTCGTCAGCGCGGGTCTGTGGCCGATGCCGCCACGAACCCCGCTTCGTCCCATCGTAACCGGCCGCATAGACGAGGCCGATTACACGGTCGAGAACGTAGCAATCGAGACGATGCCGGGCTACTACCTGTGCGGAAGCGTCTATCGGCCCAAAGGCATGAAGGGCCCGTTCCCGGCTGTGGCAAACCCTCACGGGCATCAGCAGGTGGGGCGTCTGCATATCGCCCCCGATGAGCCGATCGCGGCGCCGCCGCCGGCAGCGCCCGCGCCCGGCAGGGGCAATCTGGTGGCGATCGGGGTGAATCTGGCGCGCCAGGGCTACGTCGTTTTCGCTTATGACATGATCGGCTACAACGACACGTCGCAGACGCCGGATCACCGGCAGTTCGCCAACAACCCGGAGTGCTGGCAGTGGGGCATCAGCGCGATGGGGCTGCAACTCTGGAACAGCATCCGGGCCGTGGACTACCTCTGCAGCCTGCCCGAGGTGGACCCCGCAAGAATCGGTGCAACGGGCGGCTCGGGCGGAGGGTCTCAGACGTTTCTGCTCACTGCTGTTGACGACCGGATCGGCGCCGCCGTGCCCGTGAACATGGTGTCGTCGTATATGCAGGGCGGTTGCCTGTGCGAGAACGCCCCAGGCCTCAGGATCGGCACGGATAACGCCGAGATAGCCGCGTGCGCCGCGCCGCGGCCGCTGTCGCTTGTCTCGGCGACCGGAGACTGGACTTCGCACGTGCCGGAAGAGGAAGGCCCGGCTATCGGCAAAGTGTACGAGTTGCTGGGCGCGGCGGAGAAGGCGGAGTGGCCGCAGTTCAACTACGGGCACAACTACAACATCGAAAGCCGCGAAACCATGTACGCCTGGTTCGGGCGCTGGCTGAAAGGGGACACGAACCGCGAGCACTTCCGGGAGAAGCCTTTTGTGCTCGACCCCGAGCGCCTGCGGGTCTGGACAGAGAGCCATCCGAGGCCGGTGCACGCGCTGACCGAACCCGGGATCATCGCGGCCATAAAGGAGCGCAGGACAAAAGCAATGGCGGACGCTGCTCCGAAGGACGCTGCTGCTCTGGCGCAGTACAGGGAGGCGATGACGCCCGCCCTGGCCGTGTGTCTGGGCATAGCCCGCAACGAGCTTCCGGCCGTGCGGGCGGCGGGGCGCAAGGCGGGAAAGCCGGCCCGGGCAGTCCTCGTGTTTGCGGAGGACGCGGCCGCGCAGGCGCGGGAGGCGCGGGAGGCGCGGGAGGCGCGGGAGGCGCGGGAGGCGCGGGAGGCGCGGGAGCTGCGCGACCTTCTGATTGCGCGAGGCGTCGAGGCCGTGGAAGTGGTGCTGCCGCCGCTCGATGACGACCCGTCGAGGGCATGGAGCGAGTTCTACACCTGCTATAACCAGACCGCGCTCGGGAAGGCGACGGCCGTCGCTGTACGCCAGATCCGCGCCGCGTCGGCGCGCTCCGGCGAGTCCCCGGCGATTGTGGGGATCGGCCGGGGAGGCCTCCCGGCGCTTCTCGCCGCAAGCCTGACCGCGCCGGAGACACGCGTGGCGGTGGACTGGGGCCGTTTCGACCCGTCGAACGACCGGGACTATCTGGAACGTCTGTGGGCGCCTTGCATACGGGGAATGGAAGGTCCCGAGACGGCCATCCGGATTCTCGCCGGCAGCGATCTGTGGCTTATGAACACAGGCGGCTGGTCACTCGCCGGAGCGGGCAGGCTTTTCGAGGCCTGCGGCGGCTCTCTGAAGCAGAGCGCGGAGCAGGCGAGCGTGGAGCAGATTGCCGGCTGGCTCACCAGAGCGCGGCCGTTTCAGTGATCCACCGGGTTCCATGTTGGCGGCGGCTTCGGCAGCATCGCGCCTGTGATTTTGAGCGTGTACTGCCCGGGCTTTGAACAGACGGCCTTCCAGAACCCTCCGCCGAGCAGAGACACCGTCCACGCGCCGCCCGATTCAAGCGAGGGCGCGGGGGTCTTCGGCGTCCAGAAGATGACCTGATAGATGCCGTCATCCGAAAGGCTCGCGGGGCATTCCACGTCCACCACGACGTCTGAGCCCACCATCTTCTGCGACCGTACGAAACAGACGCCCGGATCCACCAGACGCGCCCCCCTCTTCGCGAAGCAGTAGAGGCTTGCCGGGCCACTCACGGTGCCCGAAGCGGCCTGCCGCTCGATCATGTCGTAGGCGATGTACGACGACGGCACGGTCATGCTTCCAGAGGTCTCCATGCACCACAGGCCTTCTGAGTTTACCCGCGCCTGCCCTCGGGCGATCTTCACCAGCCCGGAGTCGATTACCGTGTACGGCTGAATTCCGAGCCAGCTTGCGGCCAGCTTCGCCAGCGCGTTGTCCGGGCCGTCAGGACGCGACAGCGGCAGTCCCGCGACGAACAGGACAGACCCTCGGACAGCGGCCAGCGAATCGCCGCCTGCGCCCTTCACCGGCTCCCAGCCAGAGGTACCCGCCCAGACGGGCCGGGCGGCGGTGCGCACGGGCAGAGCGGCGCCGCCGGGAACGGCCGCCTGCGCTTCGCCGGGAGTGCCCTGCTCGAATCTGAACGGGAGCGAGGCCGACACCGCGCCCGCTCCGGGCCCTCGCGGGGCGTCGCAGAAGACGATCGCCTTCTGGCCTTTGCCTGCACTGGTGAGGAACCGGCCAAGGGCTTCCGCCGACTGAGAGTTCAGGTATTCAACCCAGATTATTACAGACTTACTCTTGCTTTCGCCGAGAGCGTTGAGCGACATGATATCCAGCCCGAACTGCTCCAGCGCGCGGGCGCCGTTCAGGCGGCCGCCGGACTCCGGCGAAACGAAGAACCCGGCCGGGCGCGGCCGAGGGACACCGGCGTAGGGCTGCAGCATCTGCAGGAAACCCCGCCATCTGGCGACTCCGGACACAAGGGGCTCGACATCGAGCATAGCCGTCCCGGGCTCCTGCGCGCCCGCCCTGTGGAAGACGACCGAAGCAGGCTTGTAGGGGAGCACGCGCGCCCAGAACGCGGCCAGGCTCGCGGGCGAGGCCGTATCGGTGCTGCCCGTGGGGTGGACGCCATTCAGCAGGAACGGCTTGCCCACGGCGGCGCACCGTGCCGCAATGAGGCCGAGCTTGAGTTCGCAGCCGACAGGATCGAACGTGGCCCCGGTGACCCCCGTAACAACGTCGCGGGGAGAGCCGGACGCGCGGTATCCCGCGCGCATGCGCCACCAGTTCGTGTGCTCGATGAGCGACGCCTCGCCTCCCGATGCAACGAGCAACGGGTCTTGCCAGTCCGCGGCGTCGCCGGCGGTCTGGCGGGCTTCTCCGGGGCCAGCCTCCAGACGCAGCTTGATTCTGCTCCCGGCGAACGAGCTCAGGTCAATATCGGCCTCTTGCCATGCCCCGGACTCCGGCGCGCGCGGCGGCACGCTCTGCTGCCAGACGGTTTCGGGCTTGAGACCGGCGAGAACGCGGACGGAGAGGCTGACGCCATCTCCACCCTGACTCCCGGCGCGGTAACTAAACTTGAGGCGAGCCGCGGGAGGCAGGGTCACCGTCCATTCGGCAAACACGGTGGCCGGCTGCGAAGGCAGGCTCATGCGCAGCGCATCCCCTTCGCGGACGATGCGAAGGCCGCGCATGTCCTGCGACTCCGGGTGGTCGTCCCACGTTCGCCCGCACCAGAGAGCGACACCCGCTGCGGACCCGGCCCGCCAGCAGGGATCCAAGTCCACGGGCTCGTCATCGAGCCATGGGTCGGGCAGAGCTGTCACGACGTCCTGCCCGGACACAAGCGTATTCAGCTTTTCGATTGAAAATTTAACAGAGTTGCACTCCGCGGTAGACGCCCCGGGCGCAGTGCGCGCGGAAGGCGGCGCGACAGACCAGCCGCAGACGGGCATGGAACCAGCGCCCTCTTTGAGAGCGGCGGAATCGGGCAGGGAATCGGCGGAGGATGCGGAAAACTCACCCGCCCACGTGACACCGGCGCGGCTGCAGAAAGCGAGTTCATCGGAGGCGAACGGCGTCAGGACGAAGTCGGCGGCATCCTTCCACCGTGCAAGCCTGAGCGGCGCGGCCACCGCATCGCCGCCCGACGCGAACCAGACCCCCACCCACGGGCGGCCCGCGGCCGGAGCGGCAAGACGCACGGGCTCGACAGATGCCGGCCCCGCCGCCGAAGAAGCAGGCGCAAACGTCACATCACCCGAGGCGCCGCAGGCGCCCCACGCCAGCAGAACCGCAGCGACAGCCCACCATCCGTTCTTCACAATGCTACTCCTCCTCGCGCGCGGCTTTCTCGCGGAACCGTCTGACGGCCGCCAGCAGCGACCCGATGCTCATGATGAGCACGCCGGTCCACATCAGGGTCATCAGCGGCTTGTCCGAGACGCGCAGGCTCACGTATCCGGCCCGCGGCTGGCCGCTTTCGGGCGGTGCCGCCGCGGCGGCCGGGGCAGGTGAGACTCCGGGACGGGCCACGCGAACAATCAACTCCACCTTCGTGCCCCCGTCTTCGGAAGCCTCCATCTGACCGAAACTGGCGAACTGCACTTTGCAGCCGTCCACCTCACGGGTTTCGCCGCGTGTGAGGGAGACTTCTTCCGCAGCGCCGCCATCAACAGACACCGTGAAGCGCACGGTGCGATCCTCGACCGACATGCTGACGACGTCCACGACGACGCGGCCGTCCTGCGTGGCGGCGGACTGGCCCCGCGCTCCGGCCGCGCCTGCGATAAACGCGGGGGTGATCTCTTCGGAGTTCGCAAGCGCAGGGGTCTCCTCGTCAAGAGCGTCCGCTGCAGCGCCCGATGCAGCGGACGCCTCCTCCATCTGTTCGGGCGCGAAGTAGGTGTCGCGCAGGGGCCCGCGGTGGATGAACGGCTTGAAGGCGTGCCCGCCGCCCGGCATTTCGGCTCCGGTTAGCTGCACCTTCTGCCACTTCCCGCGCGGGTTCCGCAGCGACAGGTCGGCCGCCAGTACCCGCGGAGCCGGCGAGTGCACGCGATCGAGCCGAACGGTCCATCCGTAGGCGCGGCCCGCCTCTGCGCCCTCTTCCAGGCGCACAGCCTGCGGGGAAAGCCCCAGATTGCTGCCCGCGATTCCGAGGAACATGAGCGCAAAACCGGCGTGGGCGAGATACATGCTCGACTGCATGAGCCCCGCGACCATGCTGGAGCGCACAAACCAGAACACGTTGACCCCGGCCGCCAGCAGCGACACCAGTGCGACCGTGAGCAGCATCCCCCAGGATAGCCCGAACAGAATGAACAGCACCGCGGCAACTACCAGCGCGCCGAGCACGGCGGGACCGATCCAGCGCCCCTTCGGCGAAGCGGCCTCGCGGGGTCTCGCCTTCGCGGACCACGCCATCAGGGGGCAGAGCGCCACGAGGGCCAGAACGACGACGGCCAGCGGGCCCGTGGTCGTGTTGTAGAAGTGCGCGTCCACCCCGCGCGGGCGCTCGGGATTCAGCATGGTGGTGATTACCGGCGTGGACGTGCCGATCAGGACAAGCGCGGCGATGCCTGCGAGCACCCACTGGGTGAAGTAGAGATTGGACTCCTTGCCGTCCGGGCTCTCGATGATGGGCGGCGCGGCCATCCGCCGCCAGCGCCACACGAGCAGACCAGCGAACACGATGACAAGAGCGGCTAGCATCGAGCCGAGCACCGCAGTCACGCCGAGGTCGGCAAAGCTGTGCACCGAGAAGTCACCGAGCACCCCGCTTCGCGTCAGGAACGTCGAATAGAGCACGAGCAGGTAAGTGAGCAGGGAGAAGATGATGTTCGGGCGCTCGCAGGTCTTCTTGCGGCGCTGCAGGATGAGCCCGTGCAGCAGAACCGTGCCCGTGATCCACGGGACGAGAGAGGAGTTCTCGACGGGATCCCATCCCCAGTATCCGCCCCAGCCCAGCACTTCGTATGCCCAGAGCCCGCCGAGGATGATGCCGACACCCAGCGTCAGCCAGGCGAATGACGCCCACGGGAGGGCGGCTTTGGCCCAGTTTCCGAAGCGCCCCGTGAGGAGGGCGCCGGCGGCGAGGCAGGCAGCCACGGTCGCGGCGGCGAAACCGACAAACAGCAGGGGCGGATGTATGGCCATCCAGGGGTTCTGCAGGATAGGATTCAGACCCTGGCCGTCGTCCGCGGGCTGGCCGAGCGGAGCAAACGGCGACTGCGACACCAGCATGACCAGCAGCATAAGCTGCGCGAGGCACCAGAAAACCATGGAGGAGTTCTCCATGGCCCTCGCGGAGCGCGCCAGGAAGACTCCCATCCACGCGCCGACAAGCGCCCACAGCAGGAAGGAGCCCTGAGGCCCGGCCCAGAACGCCGATGTGCGGTACACGAGAGGCAACTCGCGTGACGTGTAGCCATAGACGTAGGCGATGTCGTACCGTTCATTCAGGAGCGCCATCAGGAGCAGGCCAGCGGCCCCCGTTATGAGCAGCGCCGAGAGGCCATACACCCGGCGTCCGAGCGCAGGCAGCTTCCAGTCGCTCAGAGTCTCGGCGAGATATATGAGAAAGGCCGCAGCAGTCGCGCCTGCCGCGAGCCAAAGAAGGACGTCTCCGAATACCATGCGAATCGCTTTCTCCCAGCGCGCGGCGGCATGAAACAGACGCCATCCGCGTCAGCGTGCGCTACAACTAAACAACCGGCAGGCCCCGCTTGTCAAGCGGGCGAGGGCGATTGGCACGTTTCGAGTGGAGACCAGGCCAGACTTGCGTCAGGGCGCCGCGTGTTCCACAATTGCGGGCGGCGGCGACGACGCCGCTGCTTCGGACGGGGGCGGGATTGAAGGAGAAAGCGCTTGCACGACGGTTTTCTTGATCAGTGGCTCATCTGCGGGCCATTCTACAGCGACAGGGGATGGGCGACGCTCGACGAAGACTATCTCTACGGCGAGAGCACGGTGCGGCCGCGCGAGGGAGTTCGTTCTTTCGGCAAGGCATGGCGGCCGTGGGACACCGAAGACGGCTTTCTGCAGTTTCTGAATGCGCCGTTCGCACACACGCTGTTCGTGACGGGGTATGCGCACTCGTATGTGCACGTCCCGGAGACTGTGAACGCGCAGATTCTGTGCGGCAGCGACGACGGCATAAAGGTGTGGCTGAACGGAAATGTGGTGTGGCGCAAGGACGCCAACCGGGCCGCCGTTGCTGGCGAAGATCGCGCGTCCATAATCCTGCAGGCCGGGTGGAACTCGCTTCTGGTAAAGGTGCGTCAGGGGATGAGCCACTGGCAGTTCGTGCTGCAGCTTGTGGGCGAGAACGGCCGGGAGATCGGCGGCCTGACGAGCGCGCGCGAAGGAGCGATGACCGCAAAACCGGCCGCGCACGCTCTGAACGTGCGCCCGCGCTTCACATCCGAGACCTACGAGATCTCCGGCGGCGTCCTCACGCGCACGGTCTCTTTTGAAGTGGGCAACCCGGGCACGGAGCGAATCGAGCAGGCCGAGGTTCGAGCGGCGGATGCGCGGGTTGCCGTGCCGGCGCTCGGACCCGGCGAAACCAGCGTTGAGACCGCGAAGCTCTCGATGGAAGCTGTTGCGGCAGCGATGCGCGGCGAGGTGGAGGGGTGGTCTGGCGGCCAGAAGCTGGCAACGCAGGTGATCGTCAGCGAGGCGTGGAGGCTTCTGAGGGACTTCTTCGCGCCGGTGTTCGTGCGCGGAGGCGGAGAAGCGGCGCTGCCCGACCCGCTGGCGGCATTCGAATGGCAGCCGTTCACGGCGGACGAGAGCGGAAGCTACTGGATTGCCGAGCCGCCGGGCTTGAGGCGCTATCTGGGCGGTCTCGTCGGCCGGTTTCCGATGAAGGATGCGGACACGGACACGGCGCGGGCGGCGTGCGGGAGTCTGCTGGAGCTTGCCCTGACGGGCAGAGCGGAGGAGTTCAGCAAAGTATTGCAGGCGGCGAAGCTGCCGGCGCAGGAGGCACTCTAGTGGCCCGGAACGGAAAGATTTCACGCAGGACGTTTTTGAAGGCGGGCGCGGGAGTGGTGACGGCAGGCGTCGCGGGCGCCCCGGTCAAGCTGCACGCAAAGCAGTGCTGTTCTCGGAGCGAAGCCCCAAAACAGAACTCGGGGATTCCGCTCGGCGGACTGGGCGCGGGCACGGTGGAGATCCGCGACGACGGGTTCTTTCACGACTGGCAACTCTTCGGCAACTGGCGGCACGAGGAGCTTGAGCAGCAGTTCGAAGACGCATTCTTTGCCTTCCACTCCAGCACGGACACGGGGCGCGCCGAAAAGCGCATACTGGCCGCCGAATGGCGCCACGGCCTGGCTCCGGTGGAGCAGATCAGCTACACGGGGCAGTTTCCCTTCGCCACGCTCGATTACTGCTGGAAAGAGGCGCCGTGCAGTGTGCGGCTGGCGGCTTTCTCCCCCTTCGTGCCGCACGATTCCGCGAGTTCGGGCACACCGGCCGCTGTCTTCGAGTTCAGCGTGACCAACGAAACCCGGGAGCCTCTGGCCGCGAGCATCGCTTTCTGCCTGCCGAACATGGCCGGCTACAACACGCCCTCGCCGAAGCACACTGCCAGACGCGTTTCGGGACGATCCTGGCGCGGGGTGGGCATGTCGGCGGAGGGACTCCCCGCGGACACGCCATCGAACGGGGAGGTGATTGCGGCGGTAGTGGGACGCGGCGGGTCCGCGGCGTCCGGCGGCCCGAAGGAGCTGCTCGCGGCGTTCGCCCGGACGGGACGAGCCGCGGACACAGGCGGCGCGGACGCCGCCCTGGTGTGGAAGAAGCTGGACCTGAAGCCGGGGGAAACCGGAATCGTCACGTTTGTGCTGGCCTGGCACTTCCCCTGCTTCATTGACGCAGAGAAGATCGATCTGGGGCGGATGTACGCGCACCGGTTCGCCTCGGCGCAAGATGTCGCCTCGCATGTCGCCGCGAACCTCGCCGACGTTAAGAAGAAGACCGCCGCCTTCCGTGACGTGTTCTATCGCTCCACGCTGCCGAACTGGCTTATGGACGCCATCAACGCGCAGTTCACCACGCTGTTCAAAAGCTCGTGGTGGACGAAAGACGGCACGTTCGCGATCTGGGAGGGTCTGGGCTGCTGCGGCTTGCAGACCGTGGATGTGGCCTACTACGGGTCCGTGGCGCTGATCGCGCTCTTCCCCGACCTCGCGAAGCAGGCGATGCGGCTGAGCGCGCGGCATCAGAACCCGTCCGGACGCATTCCCCACTTCTTCCCCGGCACGTTCGAGTATCCGGACGCCTACCACATGATTGACCTGATGCCCAAGTTCACGCTGATGGTGTGGAGGGACTATCTGTGGACGGGCGACCGGGCATATCTGAACGAGATGTGGCCGCGCGTGCGGGCGGCGATGGAGCACAACCGGGCGCTCGACCGCAACGGCGACTTCGTCTGCGACAACCACGGCATAGACCAGAGCTACGACGGGTGGGAGTTCGAGGGGACGTCGAGCTATGTGGGGCTGATCAACGCGGCGGGCTTCAAGGCGGCGGCGAAGATGGCAGTGCTGTGCGGCGAACCGGAACTGGCCGAGGACTACCAGCGTCTGGCAGCCATCGGCGCGGCATCGCTCGACCGGTTGCTCTGGAACGGGGAGTACTTCGACCTGTTCTACGACATTGCGACAGACGTGCGGGACACATGCTGCATGTCCGACCAGGTGAACGGGCAGTGGTTTGCCGACCTGATAGAGCTGGGCAGCCTGCTTCCCGATGTGAAGATCGAGAGCGCGCTGAAGGCGATCTACGCGCACAACCGCAAGGGCGACCACCTCCGCAACGGCGTCTGGCCTCGCGGCGGGGAGCCGGACCACGGCGGGCAGTGGACAGCCGTCTGGACGGGCACGGAGTATATGGTTGCCGCGCACATGGTCGCGCGGGGACTCGTGGACGAGGGGCTGTCGGCGGCGAAGGCGGTTTATGACCGCTACGCAAAGGACGGACGCACGTGGAACCACGGAGAGTGCGGAGACCACTACTACCGCCCGCTTGTGGCGCTGGCGATACTGTATGCGGCGCAGGGGTTTCATTACTCGGCTGTCGAGGGGCGGCTGACGCTGGCGCCCTGCGTCGAGCCCGGCAACCATGTGTCGCCGCTCATCACGCCGCTTGCGTGGGGCGAGGTGCGGTACAGGGAGGATGCCCACGGCGCCAGGATCGAGATCGAGGTGATGCAGGGGCGTCTCGCGCTCAGGACGCTGGAGACGCGCGCGTTCGC
The DNA here is from genome assembly GCA_019136435.1 of Armatimonadota bacterium. Lineage (GTDB taxonomy): Bacteria > Armatimonadota > UBA5829 > DSUL01 > DSUL01 > JAGVUD01. Next base: position 15,093 of record JAGVUD010000382.1, read on the forward strand.
GGCAGGCGGCGCAAGGGTTTCGCTTGGCGGGAGGAGGCTCGACGCGTCAACGGAGACGCTGGACGGGACCGCCGCCATCAGCTTCGCCGAGGCCGCGCTGGGGCCCGGAGACCTGCTCGTCGTCGAGCCAGAAGCGGGCCAGTGAGCCTCTCCGGGACTCCGCATCGTGCGGCAGTGGCACGCTGTGCCACGTCGTCCTGAACTTGATTCAGGACCCACCTCCGGCCGCCCCGTGGATGCCGGATCAAGCCCGGCATGACGTGGCGCGGGGCCGAAGGGCAGGAGAGCGGCTCAGTGAGCCTTCTCCAGCGCATCCAGAATGCGGGCGCGGGCTTTGCGGAACTCGGACGGGTCGAGCGTGTAGTCGGTCATCGAGCGCACGACCGAATCGCAGATCTGCCGCGCGTCGGCGTCCTTTGAGCGCGAAAGCAGGCGCAGAAGCTCGTAGTCCTCTATCCCGTCCCGCATCGCCTCCAGCCGGATCGAGAGCAGAAGCCCGCGCGCGCTCGGGTACACCAGGTGCGAGTCGCCCGGCGGCAGGTGCGTGTCGCCTCCCCAGTTGGGCTCAAGAAGCGTAAACGGCTCGCCCTGCCAGTAGTTGAACCCCCAGTGCAGGTAGCCGGGCATGGAGTACTTGAAGTTCATCCAGTGCAGCAGGCGCGTACTGAGAAGATGGTAATCAATGAAGCGGTTCATGTAGCGCCCCCTGGGAGCGAGGCAGGTGTAGAACCAGAGCTGATCGCCGAGCTTCCGGCGGCCGTCGAAGAAGTCCATGTTCTGGTCAATCTCCGGCGGCTGCGGCACCCAGATGTCCACCGACCCCGCCACCTCCCGGCACATGGTGGCGTCAATGGTCTTCAGCTTCGGGGCGAACTCGCGCACCATGCCCGCCAGCGTGTTGTAGCTTGCCGCGTTCGCGGGGATGGGCTCGTCGGCGATGTGCTGGACGTACCTGTCCAGCCACCCGGTCTTTTCGAGATGCGCCTGCAGCGCCGGAAGGAACTGCGACAGGAACTCCCGCTGCTCCGGGCTGGTTCCCTTCGGCTTGCCCCAGTCCTTGACCTTGCCATCAGGGAGCGTGGTGCGCACGCGGTGGACATCGAAGTCCTTCGCCTCCCAGTCGCCGCGCCCGCCGATATGCCCGCCCTCGATGATCTCGAGCGCCCCGGCCTTTTCGAAGAGCGCGACCCAGCGGTCCAGCCGGGAGAAGTCGAACGTGAGGCGGCCGCCGGCGTCCTCAGTGGCGGTGATCAGGTCGAAGATCGGAGTGATGACCACGTTCTGGCGGTGGCTCGCCATCACGGCGGCATAGCCCTCGAGATTCTTCCAGAAAGCCTCGCTCCACAGCGCGGGGCCTTCGCCGCCCGCGATCTTGTGAATCGAAAACCAGTTCGTGATACTCAGCGTCCGCTCGTCCGGAAGCAGAACGTCCCGGACACGGATGGAGACCGGCACACTGAAGCGCTCGTCGCCGCAGAACACATGCACAGCCGACGAATACTTGCCCGGCGCGGCGCCCTTCGGCACGTACACGGTCAGCCAGACGGGCTGGTTCTTGCCCGGGGCGCACTCGACGCTCTTCTTGCTCAGAATCGGGTCGGGGATGTCGGCCGGCGGGGCTGTAACCAGATGCTCGGGCGGGGTGTCCTTCGTGCCGATCTTGACCGGCACGAACCCGAGAAACGCGGCCTGCACGCGGGGCTTCGGCCCTCCGGGCCCCGTGACGGGATCAATCTGCACCGTCACCTTCGCGGCCTGATCGCCCGCGGTCACCACAACCTGCGCGCTCTCGTATTCGTTGCGCGCGGCATCAATCGAAATTGCCTCAGGCGACTGAGCCGGCGCTGGCGTGACGGGCAGAATCTTCGATAGCGAGTCGGCCACCCACACCCGCGCCTTCTGCTGCCCGGCGAAGGCCGGGGCGGCGGACAGGGCAAGAAGCACGAACAGGCTCAGGACGGCAAGCGGCAGACGGTCTGGACAGAACAACATGGGCGCAATCTCCTCGGGCGACTGGTTCGCGAGCGACGGGCATTTGTCCTTCAGGCGGCGCGGTGGCCGGCGGTGTCCTGGCGCCCGATCGTGGGCAGCCCGATCTCGGCCCATGCATCGCATCATCGGGGAATGTCCACCGGCTCTCCTGTCTCCGCCGAAAGGTAGGCGGCCTCAGCGAGCGCAATCGCCGCGCGCCCGTCGTGTCCATCGAAGATCATCGGCGTCCCCTGCGTGATGGCGTCCACCCAGGACCGGACTTCCTCGCGGTAGGGCTCCTCCTTCTCGATGGACGCGGGATCAATGACGGTGGGCTCGGCGTCTCCGGCCGCATAGCGAATCTGTCCGCCGAAGCCCCCGCTCATCAGGGCGCCGCGTTCACACTGAATCGTCACATCGTAAGCTCCGATGCTCGAGCCGATGCCGCCGTACAGGAACCCCACCCCGCCGTTCTCATACTCCAGTTGCACGAAGGCCGTGTCCTCGTAGTCTATCGGCGCCCCGCTGAAGTTGCCGGTCTTCGCGAACACCGAACGCGCCTCACCCATAATCTGGCGCATGAAGTCCAGTTCGTGCACGTGGACCTCGTAAAGGATGCCGCCGCACTGCCGCTTGCTCGCGCGCCACCCGTGCGCGAAGCCACCAACGGAGCCAATGCGAGTCACCGCCATGGCGCGAGGACTTCCAAGCTCGCCCGAGCCGACGATCTGACAGGTCTTCCAGAAGGGCCCGATCAGGCGAAGGACCTGCCCCACCATCAGCTTCACCCCGGCGTTGTCCGCCGCTTCGATCATCCGGTCGCAATCGCGCACGCTTAGCGCCATGGGCTTCTCGCAGAAGATGTGCTTCCCGGCCCGCGCGGCTTCGATCGTGATCTCCGGGTGCAGGTCGTTCGGAGTCGCAACGATCACCCCGTCAAGATCGCCGCCGATGAGTTCGGAAACCGACCCGGCGCGCGCAAGGCCGCCGCCCTCTTCCCCCGCAATCGCTTCCGCGGCCCGCTCGACCGCCTCGGCATCGGGGTCGAACAGAGCCACGACTTCCGCACTATCGAGATGGTGGCACTCTCTTGCGACGTGGGTACCCATCCCGCCGCAGCCGATCAGACCAACACGCACCATTGCTCCGCGCTCCTTGTCCAGCGAAATGAAACCTGCCCGGGCGCTACAGGTCGGGCGCGCCCTTGTCAAGCTCGGTGTTGATGTCCGCCGGGAGGTACGAATACAGGTCGGCGTTCTTCAGGAAGAACCGCACCTTCTTGTCGCCCTCCAGCATACCCCCCGGGAAAGCCTTCGTCTTCCAGGCGATCTGGCCCCGGACAGAGTCGCCGGCGAACGGCACGCAGTCCTCGCGGGCAAACCCCTTGAGCACATTGTTGTCGCGGTCGAGCAACTCCGCCGTGACGTATCCGCCCGGCTGCGTGACGGCATTGACGGTGACCCTGGGGGTGCGGAAGACCTCGCGCCGGCTGATGAACGAGCCCTCCGTTGCCCCCGCCCGCATCGAGCAGAACCCGTCGAGCCGCATCGTCGCCAGCCCGATCTCCGCCTTGATACCCTTGTAGTCGTCGTGAACCTGGTCGAAGCCGCCGTAGTAAAAGTAGAGCTCGTCGCCCACGATGACGGGCGCGCGCGCCGTGAAGATCATCCCCGAATCGAAGCTCCCCTTCTCCCCGAGCGCGATGAACGGCTCGCGGTCGCGCGGGCGTGTCCAGTTGATCAGGTCCCAACTCCACGCCATCTGCACGTCCACCGTGCAGTCGCTGCCGATCTGCGCTTCGTTCATGCGGTTCGCCGAGTACGGCCCGTACTTGAGGTAACGCGAGTGATACATCCAGGGCAGCCCGATGTACATACCCTGGTACGGAAACACCGGCATTCCGTATACCTGAGTCGCATCCGGGTCGAGGTCGTCGGCGACGAAGACGGCCGTTTCGACAGGCTTGCGCCACTTGATGCCGTCCTGCGACACCGCGATGCCAGCCGCCCTGTGCCTGCGGCTGGCCGTTTTCCATGTGGATGTGTACAGCTTTGTGTAAGGGTTATAGAAGAAGTTGGTCACATCGGAGCTCTTGAAGAGCTGCGACTTCTCGGGCGAGGCGTCCCAGTTGAACTTCAGCCCGTCGGACGAAAAGCCCACCGACGGGCCGCTCTGCCGCCCGAACCCGTACATCGCGTACTCCCGTCCCGGAGATGGCGACAGGTTCTTGATGACGCTCGAGACGCTGCAGGTGTTGTCGCCGACGATGTTGTTCGCCTTCGACCCCTTCCAGTCAACCAGACCGAGCCGCGGGCGCTCCCACTTGATGCCGTCTGGCGATTCGGCGTAGCAGGCCATGGTGTGCAGGCCGCTCCCCTCGACATCGGTCAGGCAGTTGTACCACATCCGCAGCTTGCCGCCGTCCCACATCACCGTCCCGTAGAGATACGGCCCCCACCCCTCCCACTCGTAGGTTCGGGGCAGCACGGGGTTGGCGGGGTGCTTGCGGGGAGCGTGAAACACGCGCTGGAGGCCGCGCGACTCCTCGACAACCATCGCGTCGAGAAAAAGCCGCCGGAACGGCGCCGATCCCGCCAGCGACTGTTCGAGCGTCAAGGCCGGCCCGGGCCCGGGGGCCTCAGCCGCGCAACCGGCCGGAGCCATTACGAGCGCCCCGGCGAACAGCAGAAAGCACTTCTTCACGTTAGTATACTCCTCAAGATGCAGCCGGGAGGCCTAACGAAGCGGCTCACCCTGGCTGATTACCGTCACATTGGCGCGGGCGGACAGGCCCGCTTTACCCTGGCACGAGAACCCGATCTCGTTGACCCCGCGCGCAAGCGTCGGCGGCACGCCCCGCGGGGTAACGTCGCGGACGAACGCGCCGCTCTGCGCGAACAGCTTGCAGTCGGTCATGGAGCGGAACTCGACATAACCCCCGCTTTCGATCTCGCAGGGGAACTCGATGGCGCGGCCAGCGATCGTGACCCTCGGATTGCGCAGGGTGTTGCCCCTCACTGTCAGCGCCCTGACAGGACCCATCAATGCTGTGACTTCCCTGCCGGCCGGGATGTTGCCCAGCCACAGGCCAAAATACCCGACCTGATCGTAATGGACGAGTTCGCGGAACATCGCATAGACATTACTGGAGTACGGCCACTGGCAGGATTCCGAGCGCTCGCCTTCGGGCTCGATGAGTTCGAAATAGCGCCAGCCGGTGAAGTCAAGATGGATGTAGTGATCAGCGATGCCAGTAGAAAGATGGATCGGGCTGCGGACCTGCAGGTTGAGCGTGGCGCCGCTGCCGTCGCCGCGCATCCACACACCGAGCGCCTGACGGTCGCCGAGGTTGATGGACGGGTCCATCGTGATGCCGCGCTCGCACCACGCCGGCCCCTCTCCCGTCGAACGCTGCCCGTGCTCGATCGGGGAGAACGCGGCCTCCCCGCCGCCCTCCACGCGCGGAGCGGAGGCCCTGAGCAGTCCATTGCCCGCTCCGTCCTCGTCCGAACGTTCGAGCGCCGCGGTGACCCCGGAGCTGGCCGAGACCCTGTCGAAGCGCGAAAGGTCGCTGAAATCCGTGAGAGTCACGTTCTCGGGCGCGTCGTAAGCATCGGCCGACCAGAGCGCTTCGACTCTGATAGCCGGCTCCTGCGCCGCGAACCTGTTCCGCACCGTCCAGGACGCCTTGCCGTTCTTGCCACAGACAGCCTTGTGCTTCGCATAGTCCACCGGCCGCACCTCCGGCTTGCCGGAGGCTGCCCTGCGGACCGTGAAATCGCTGCCCGGCTCGCGCAGTTTCGCCTTGATCGAGTCGGACAGTTCCCCGGACAATCGCACGTCCTCGCAGCGCCCGATGACCTCGCCCAGGCGCGCCAGAGCGTCGTTCGCCTTGATCGTGTCCGGGTCAACGCCCATCATCGCGATGCCGCAGTCCGTGCCGATGGCTTTGCAGCAGAGATACTCGATGTCGTCGCTGAACGTCCGCTCGGTCTGCGAGCTGGCCGCCGGTTTCATCGCCCACCAGCCAAGTTGTCCCGGCAGGAACATGCGGGAGTTGGCTTCGTTGGACCGGCAGTGGATGTCAATGAACTTCTTGTGGCTGCGGGAAGGATGGTCCCAGGCGCCCATGCGCGAGCGCACGAACCAGAGATGATGGTGGAAGGTGCTCATCTCCTGCAGCGCGGGGCGCTCGAGATGCTTCCAGATCTCGAAGACGAACTTCGAGCCGTAGTGCCACGCGTTTTCGTGCCCGCCCAGGATGCCTTCGCCGTCGAGCGCGTCGAGGTAGATCATATCGAACCCGCACTCGTTGAACACCTCGGCGGTGCGGGCGGCGACCTCTTCGAGCAGCGTCGAGTCGCCGTCGGGCGTGAACAGCCCGAAGCACTCCTTGAGATGCCCGACCTTCGCGCCCTTCGCGTGAGCGGCGGCCTTCGTGCCCCACGCTCCGCGCTGGCAGCCGGTGAAGCCGTAGGGCGCTGTCTTGGAGACCCCGGTATAGACGATGAGTTCGTCGTCTATCTGCACGGTCACGCTGTTGTGCACGAAGAATCCGGTGATTGTGGACATCTTCTCGGTGGACTCATCCGTCGGCACAACGGCCGCGTCCGCGGCGATGTCGGCGCTCAGCGTGAAGACGGCGTCTTTTCCGAGGCGCGGATCGGGCACGGGGCTCACCCATTCGCAGTCTTTCGCGAGGAAGAAGGCGTAGGTGTGCAGACCGGCCTTGATGCCGGCGGCGTGCAGCATGTCCACAACCGCCTTCAGGCTCTTGCGCCCCTCCGGATACCATCCCGGATGCGGGCGAAGATCACCGAAGCGGTGCGATGAACCGCCGTGGAAGTCAATCTGGGTGATGCCGAGCTTCTTCGCGAGAGCGATCCACTCGGGTGCGGTCTCCAACGTCAGATTGCCGAAGTTGAAGAGATAGGACTCGCGGTTGGCGTCCGAGTCGAGCGCCCACGGGCCGCCGATGGACGAGTGGGGCAGTTCCGGGGCATCGGTGACGGCCTGCTGCATAACGCCGCGGAGCTTCTCCGCGGGGCAGCCGATGATGGCGATGCCCGTACCCTCGAACCCGAAGCGCGGATACGCCAGCCCGCGCAGAAGCTTGTTCGCGCCCGGAAGCTCGGGCACGTTGGTTCTGACGTTGCGCGCAAGCGCGCACCCCGCGAACGGGTCTCTCTCGCCTTTGGCCGCGGAATCGAGAGTGATGTTGGCAAGCGACAGCTTCTCGATGCCCTCGCCCGTGAAGGAGCGGACTTCGAGGATGAGGTACTCCGGCTTCTGCGTGACCTGCACCTCGGCTGCCGCGCCCGTCTCCCCGAACGCGAGTTTGAGGATGCCGCCGCTGAACGATGCGGAGCTGGCCCCGTACTCTGTGCCGTTCTTCCAGACACTGGCGCACCACGACGGCGCGTCGCTCAGGCGGTCGCTGCCTGTCTTGCGATCGGCAAACCGCACGTTCCGCCCGTTCGGGCTGATCTCATAGACAAGGTGTCTGGTCTCGAACTTGATTGGTGTTTTCTGCATATCCTCTGCGCAATCCGCGGCGAGCGACAGCGCCAGAACAAGCGCCGCCGCCGCACTGAACACACGTGGCATTGTTACCCCCTGAAGCCGGTTCCCGGCATCAGGGCCTGGTTAGGGATCAGTGCGGCTTTGACCTCCCCCGGCGCTACTGTCCCGCGAGATCGTCCTGGCTTCTGAGCAGCAGCACGGGGCCATCTTCGCCGCTGAGGATGCCCGTGACAACCACGAACGAGCCTGCCGGAGGAGGCGTGACCGACACTCCCGCGTCGGAATACCGGACACTGAGCGAAGCGCCGCCATCGCTGAGCGTGAACAGACCAGCGGCCGTGTCAACCGAACTGACCCGGCCGGCCGCGCTCATGAGAAGCCCGACTCTGTCCGGGCCTGCCGCGGCGACGAGGTCGCGGGTGTTGCAGAAGAGCGGCCGAGCGGGCTGTGAGGCGCCCTCGACGTAACGGCACGGGATGACCGTCCAGGCCCCGCCAATGCTTGCCACGCGGCCGAACACCGTGACGCGCGACCCGCGAGCGGGCACGGGAAGCGCGGCCAGGGCCGTCCAGTTCGCCAGCGCGCCCGCCGAGCGATCGGGCATCTGGACTGCCGCGAACGGATCGCCCGCGCCGGCCGTCACAGCCAGCGGCAGCAGCCAGGCCTGCCCACCCGCGGCAAGTCTTGCCTGCCCGATGCTGCCAGCGCTCACAGGATGCGCGGCGGCAGCTTCGCCGCCCGCGCCCGCCCAATCGAAGTACGCACCGCCCGCGCCCGGGCTTCCGCCCGCACCCGGGCTCCGGCCCGCAAAGAGCCAGCCATAGCCGGGGCCGGGGGGGAAGTCCCGCGCCGCCATTGCCACCGGCCCCGCGCCCGCGTCGTAGCTCGCCTGAACAGTCCCGCCCGAGTGCCAGACGCTGAGCGCGACCGGCCCCGGGGAGAGTCCGGGTATCTGCTGCACCGCCTCAGACGCGCCCGGCGTTCTGACGGTCCAGACCGCCGTGACACTGCCTCCCGGGTCCGTCCTGAGCGCGAGCTTCGCGGTTGAGGCATTTTCCATCGGCAGCCCCTGCCCCGCGACCAGCGCGACCCCGCTTTCGTGTGCGCCGGAGGAAGGGACTGCCGGTGTGACGCTGGCGCTGACGCTCATCTGCCCGTCGAACGCCTGCGCGGTTATGAGATCGCTGCCCGCATGCCCTCCCGAGCCCGAATACGCAATCCCCAGCCTGCCCGACGCAACCGTCGGCTGGCCACCGGCGGCGCCAGCAAGTATCCAGTTGGCGGAGTTGAGCGCACCGCCGGTGAACTCGTCAGTGAATCCCTCATCGGCGGCGACGCTGATGGGCGAGACGCGCTGGTTGATCACGTGACGGCGATAGTCGCCATGGAACAGCGCGACTGTGTACGCCCCGGACGGGGCCCCGGCGGGGATCGTGAGCGCGCACGGAAACACCGCCGATCCGCCCGCGGGAAGCGGCACGTTGCGCAGCAGGTCGAGCACGTAAGACGGGCGTCCGGACGAGTGCGTCAGCGTCGCCCAGAGATCGAGGCTCAGGGGGAAATCAAGCGAGCTGGAGGGCATCCACTGCAGCGGCAACGTCTGGCCCGGCTTCGCCGACGCCGGAAGTCCACTGATGCTGATGCCGGCCGACCCGGCTGGCGGCAGCAGGAAGCGTACCGCATCCTCCATCACGCTGTCCCTTGCGTCGCGGGTCAGGAGCGTCTCGAAGGGATACCCGAGAAACACCACGCGCCAATCGCCCGAGAAGACCGCCGCCGCGCCGTCGGCGGTGCCGCCCACGTAGTTCTGCGCAACCTGTCCGCCATTGGCGATGACCCTGTCAGGGAAGGCAACGTCATACATCGCGCCCGAACCGTTGCTGAACCCGAACACGCCCGTGGATGCGGCCGCGGGGAAGGCGGTGAGCTTGAGCGCCTCCTGCATCTGCGTCAGATGCAGCATATGGTCGTCGCCGGTCGTGCCCTGGTAGGAACGGATCCGCAGCAGGCCCAGGTCCACCGTGGACTCGAGCGTCATGCCCGTCGCGTCCGTGCCCGAGGCGGCCACGCGGGACGCGCCGACAGCCTGTATGATCGCGTCGGCGCACTCGCGGGTGCTGGCATACGTGCCCGGCACAAGCTGCGAATGCGTCATCGTGAAGGTGATCCGGCTGTGCGCGGCGCGCAGGGCCATCCGCGCGAACTCCCGTATCTGGTTCGGATCGGGCACGGTCTGCCCGTTGACCGTCACGTAGCCCGCGTAGAGCGAATCGGCCAGCACGATGTCGGTGATCATCCCGTCGTACTCGGGATACTTGAGAATCTGGCGCACCGCGCCGTATCCCGCGCTGAAAGATGTGAGAGCGAGACGGCCGATTCCGATCGGGCGGCCGTACACCTGCGTCAGACGATCTCGCGCCTCAGCCAGGATGGAGCGGAACAGATGGCGGTCAGAAAACGGCGTCGAGTACGCCGCGGACAGCCCGCCGTAGTTGATGACGATCAGAACCCCCGATTTGCCGGACTGCAGCAGATTCTGCAGGGCCACGCTGTCGGCGCCATGGAAGTGAACCGTGACGTCCGCATGATCGAGCGGGGGTTGGTATCCATCCGGGATGTAGAGCGTGCCCGTCGAGAGCGCATACGACGACGCGCCGCCCGGAGAAGGAGGTGGAGGGTCCGGCAGTGGGGTGAAGGGCACGGCTGTCCCGGTGACGTGGTACGTGTTCGCGTCATCGCCGCCATAACGGACTTTGAGCACTTCGCGGACGAACAGGCTGTCGGCGTCCGCCGGGTCGGTGTTGCGGTCCAGGTCGTAGAGGATCTCCGCGCCGCTCACGAACAGATGCCCACCGCCCTGGGCATACGCGCGGATGAGCGCCTGCTCGGCAGCGGTGAAGGAGTAGTACGTGTCCGGCTGTCCGGCCACCACATTCGCCTGACGCCCCGCCGCCCAGTCCACGAGAGCGTAGCGGTTCAGGTCTACCTCGCCCGACGACACCGCCTCGTTGGAGGCCGAATCGAACGCCTTTCCCAGCCGGTGGAGCGAGCTGGCGTGCTGGATGACATAGTCGAACGTGTTGACCCACTCCGGGCGCTCGCGGGCGGGGCTGCCGATCTCACGCCCCGAAGCCTTGAGCGGCACGATTGTGCGGTCTACGCGGTCGTAGCCGTTGACGATGAGAATCCCGGGCAGCGTGCCGCCGGGGGCAACGCGGACGGCCAGCGTTTCGGACGGCAGTGAGACTCCTCCGGCGTTCACGGCCGCAACCCGGTAGTAGTAGAGCTGGCCGGAGCTGACCACCGTGTCGGTGAACGACGAGTCCGCGGCCGCGCGCCCGGAGTCGAAGCCCAGGCCGTCCGGGCTGCGATAGACGATGTAGCTCGCGGCGGGATCGCCAAATGGACCGCCCGAAGGACCCGCGCTCCACGACAGCCTCACCTGTCCCGTGCCTGTGTTTCGCACGGCAAGGTTCACGGGCGGCTCGGGCAACAGGCGGGGCGTGACGCCATCGCGGGCGGCGTAGTACTTCGCGATTCCCTGATACACCGAACGCGCCACCGCCCGCCGCCAGCACGGGTTACGCAAAGACAGGGCATCGGTGGCGTCGTCGTGAAAGGCGACTTCGATGAGCGCGGCGGGCATCTCGGGGTTGTTGGAGGGGCTTAGCTCGCCCACCTCCAGCGTGCCGATTCCTCTGTCCGGCCAGGACGCGTCGAACTGCGCGCGGATGGCGGCGACAATCTGGTTGTGGACGGCGGCTGTCAGCAGGGCGGACTGCGAATCGGCCGCGAGCGTCGAGTGATAGAAGCTGCTTGTTCCGCGCCCACCGCCCGCGTTCGAATGCCAGGAGAGATAGACTGCGTCCTCATCGGCCAGGTGCTGCCAGGCAGCGTAGCGCGGGCGGGCTGAGGCGTCGTCGCCCGCTCCGCAGCTTGTCTGAGCGTCGTAGCACGAGCTGACGGGGTTGTACACGGACGCGGGCGCTCCGGCGAAGAAGGCGAAGTAACGCCCCGCTTCCTCGAAACGAGGATAGCCGCTCGCGCCCGAGCCTCTGTCCACGATGCCCGTGCCTCCGCCGAAGCGCACGGCATCCGCACTGACGGCGCCCGTGCCGGAGGCGTCGTTCAAAAGCATCACCGACCCGGCGGCGGGGCTCGAGCCGGCCTGGAAGTGGAAACTGCCGAGAGGAACCCAGGTGCTGCCGTGGCGGGTCTGGTCCAGATAAACGTGCGTGACGCCGCCCGTATGCCGCACGATGTAGTGTGCGCGGGACGCTCGCGAGGCGCCGGACGAATACGACACCGACACGCTGTAGTATCCCGCCGAGGGCAGGTTGGGTGTCCAGATGGCCGAGGCGCTGGCGGGTGAGGTAATGCTGGCGAGGCGGCCGCGCCCGCCGGAAGCGTAGGCGGCGAACACCTGCTGACCATCCTGATAGGGCCAGCGGAAGTTGATGAACCCGCCGGAGGAATCCTCGGACCACGCGCCGGTCTCGCTGTACGTGCCGTTGTCCGGGCGCGACGAGCCGTCCTGATCGTCCACGATCACCATACGCGGGTTCAGGTCGCTTTCGCGGCAGGGCCACACGGCGGCGCCCGCATTCTGGAGATACTGGAGGAGGTGCAGATTGACGGTCTCGGTGTTCGAGAGGTCCTCCACTATGTTGTTCGTATTCCCGCGCTGAACCATCCAGGCATCATACGCCCCATTGTAGTACCAGCCGTGGCCAGCGCTGACATAGACATGCCTGCCGGTCAGGAAGCCGTCCGCGCGGGCGCGGGGGCCGGTCGCGGCCAGCAGAACCGCGATGAGAAGCAGCGCGGCAGGAGCAAAGCGGGCGGTGCGTGGTGTCGGCAAGTCTGTTCTGGGTCCCTTCTTCGAAGGCGATGCGCGCATGTTTGCGCCGATGCAAGGCTAACACAGCAGGCGCCCGCCGGGCAAGCGGAGGGTCCGCAATGACAGATTGAGGCAGGTTTTCGGCGCGGGCGCGGGGAACGGTACGGGACTGCTGCTGTTTTCCTACGGAGGCGCCATATGCTCAGAACCCCATTGATGCTCCTTGCGACTGCCGCAATCGCCCTGGCCCCGTTGTGTGCCAGGACCGCGGAAGCCGCCGCCACTGCTTCGTTCGGAGCGAAAGGCGACGGCGTCACTGACGACACGGCCGCCATCCAGAAAGCGCTGGACTCGGCCGGGCAAAACGGAGTCGTGCATCTCGCGGCCGGATCGTATCTGATCTCGGACTCTCTCAAGGTGCCGCAGGGCAAGACTCTGCTGGGCGAAGGCGCCAGGTGGGAGAACAGCGCCACCCGGATCGTCGTGCGCGCCCCGGGCTTCGCGGCGGTCCGGCTGAGCCACGGGAGCAGCGTGAAGGGACTGGCGCTCACCTATCCCAACAACACGGACAACGCCAGCCCCGTTGAGTACCCGCCCGCCATCCAGCTCGACGGCATCAATCCGAGCGTTGAGAACATCGTCTTCGACTGCGCGTGGATCGGGGTTTCGACAGCGCCCGGCGGGCGCAACTCAGGGCAGGGGATGTTCCGCGATCTCACAGGGTTCGTGCACCACATCGGCATGCACCTTTCGGGCTGCCGCGACGTGAACCGGATTCAGGACGTGCACTGGTTCGTGGGCGGCAAGGACACGCCCGGCAAGGAGTCTTACTTCCGCAAGAACAGGGTCGGCTTCGATTTCGGGGATGTGGACGGCATACTGATGGACGGGTGCTTCATCATCGGCGGCAAGACGTTCTACCACCACCATCGCCTCAAGGACACTCCCGACGGCAAGCCCGAGCTATGCCACTCGCTGGGGCATCATATTGATCAGTGCTGGATCGAGGACGTGGACCGGGGGTTCGTGCTGGAGGGCGCGCTGGGATTCGTTATCAGCGGGACGAACATTCTGGTGCGCGATGGCGGAGTGGGCGTGCGCGTTGACGCCGACAGCCTGTTCTACAATGCGGTAATCAACGGCGTTCAGGTGCGGCCCTTCAAAGGGCCGATCGTGGGCATCGAATACAACTGCCTGAGTCCGCATGCCCGCAACCGCCTGAGCATCGCGGACTGCCAGGTGGTGGGCGGGGCGCCGGCCGTGCATCTGAAGAGCGGCGCTGTTCGCGCGAACATCCACGACTGTCATCTGCAGGGGGGCGCGGAGCATCCTGCGATCAGGATTGACAAAGGCGCGACGCTGTTCACCATCACGAACAACGTGCTGTCGGGGCAGAAGGCGATTGAGGACAACTCCGGCAAAAGAGCGTCCAAAACCATCTCCGGCAACCTGCAGGAGAAGTAGCGCCGCCCAGAGGCAGCGTCAGCGCCCGAACGGCTTCAGCGCCCGGAGATCCGGCGCGGCCTTCGGCGCGCGTCCCGCCATCTCTTTGTAGCGCACGATGAGGCTGCCGCGCTTATCCGGGATGCGGAGTTCGAGGCCGGAATCCATCAGGTCGCGCCCGCTTGCTGTTGTGACGGACGGCTTGCGGTCGTCACCGATCATCTCGAGACGGTACTGTGCCCCGGCTTTCAGGCCGCTCAGCCCGGCGATGATGCCGATGGTGGCGCACTCCGGGCGCCGGAAGGCCGTCACAAGGCCCTCTCCCAGATCCGGCCGGTGCAGTTGAAACGCGAGAAACTGCTCCGCGGACGGTGCGAGCGTGGTGAGAGGGTAGAAATCGCCGTACCAGTACTTCGCGTTCTCCTTTGCCTCCGCAAGAGCCGCCTTCGCCTCGGCGAGCGGAAAGGCGGGATCGCGGTAGTCCCATTCGCACAGCAACCCGGCGGTCGCCGACGAACGGACCGTGTAGGCATCGGGCGACCATGCCGCCGCCGTATGCAGCGGGACATACATGCTCAGCCCGCACCCCTGAGACTGGCTCCAGTCCTCGGCGCCCGGGCGGCAGTTCGTGTCGCTGCGCCACAGGGGAACCGACCGTGAGAGCATTTCGAGGTCAATCCGCCGCCCGCCGCTCGCGCAGTTGTCAATCCAGAGCCCCGGATGCCGCGCGAGCAGATCGTCCCACATCCGGTACAACCCCTCAACGTAGCGGATTTCGGTCATCCCCCTGCGGCCGGGCTCGTCGGCGGATTTCCAGTAGTCGAGCGGATCTATGTTGAAATCGTTGCGATAGACATCCACGCCGTACTCGCTGATGCGGCGCGAGAGCAGATCGGTCAGCCACTGCCGCGCGGCCGGGTCGTCGAGCCGGAACAGCCCCCCGCCCTCGCCTCCAAACACGAATTCGGGATGCTCCCGCGCGATGTCGCTTCCGGCGGCTACCCGCTCCGGCTCGAACCAGAGGACGAACTGCATCTTGCGCGCGTGGCAGGCATCGCTCACGGGCTTGAGGCCGCTGGGAAAGGCGTCCGGCTTGCACTGCCAGTTCCCCACCCCGTTCGGGAATCCGCCCGGGAACCAGGCGGCATCCAGCCACCAGGTGTCGAAGCCCGCCCTGCGCGCGAACTCCACGCCCTCCTTCTGCCCCTCTTCCGTCGCCCAGCCCGGGTCGGGGTGGTAGCGGTCGAACGTCTGCAGGGCGACGGGCAGGCGCAGGGGCCGTCCGCCCGATTTCGGCATATAGTGCCACAGCAGCAGTCTGCGGAAGCGGTTGTGCGCGGCCTGCCGGTCGCCCGACCAGGCGAGAAGCAAAATGCGGGGGCTGCGGATTTTCTCGCCCGGGCGCAGGAACAGATCAATCTCCGCCATGCCCGCCCGCATCCGCGCCGACCCGCCCGAGGAGCGCTCGACGGACGCCGCCCACTGCCCCGTCCATCCGACGGCGGCGATCACGCCCCGGTCGCCATACTCGAAGTTGAAGAACGGGAAGGCATCCGCCTGCGAAGGCCGCCCGCCGGCGGAGGCGATCCGGGCGGCGTCGCCCGCCCCCATGCTGACGGCGAACGGCTGAAATGACGTCTCGCCGCACGAGTCGCCGCGAAGCTGATGGAGCACGGCCGGGCGCTTGCCGCTACCCGCGCGAACAAGGATATCCAGCGCCTGAATATCGCTGATAGCCGGGGTGTCGGCATTCCCCCGGTTCTCGAACGTGAGCACCCAGTCCACCGCCGGGTAGCCCGTGAAGCCCGAGGCGACCGCGGTAACAGCAAGGCCCGTCTGCGGGTCCGTCCAGCTTACGGTGTGCTCGGTGCGGCCGGGAAGAGCGCGCGTGGAGACCTGCCTTTTCCATGTGTTCAGCAGAACGGATGACGGGCGGCCGCCATAGCTGAACGAGAATGGAGGAGACGCATACAGGAAAGGCAGGACGCTCGACTCAGAGTCGAGCCAGATGGTCTGCCCGGAGTCTGTTTCCAGCCGCGCGTCCGCCCAGTCGGCCTGATCCCAGCCCGGGCCGTCTTCGGTGGGGTCCGCCTTCAGGAGGATCTCGTCTGTGCCGGAGGGGATCTCGACGCTCACGGCTTCGGGCTCCTGTCCGCCGGAGAGCGTGGATGTGCGGAAGACCTCGCGCCCGGCGATCTCGACCGAGAACCGCACCGTGCCGTGCCTGCCCTGCGTGTCGAAGTTGTTGTCCACGCCCACCTCGGCGCGGAACACGGCGGCCCCCGGCGGCAGATGCACGGCGATCTCGCTCGGCGCGTGCGTGCCCAGCCCGTGCGCGAACGAGCGGCTGCCGATGGTGAGCGGGGTTTCCATGCACGACTGCCCGAACTCGAGCGACGCGAACTCCTGCCGCCGAAGCTCAACGCGCGCCTGCGCGCCCGCCGCGCCGGGCGAAGCCGCGCCGAACGCCTCCGCGACCCAGCGCGCCATGTCGCGCAGATCTGCGGCGGATGCCGTTATGCCGTCCACAGGTTCCCGAACAGGGATGTCAGAACTCGCCATTACGTCTCCTCCGTGGGCTAACGCCAGCGCAAGCAGAAACAACGCACCTGCACAGGGTGTTCTCAACGCCGGTCAACATCCTCCCGGATGCGCCGGTAGCGCATCCGGCGTCTGATTGTGATATGGATCGCGCTAGGGTTTGAAAGTCTTGAGCATCAGAGCCGGTTTGTTGGTGGTGATGCCCTCGGCGCCGATGGAGGCAAGCCTCTTTGCGGCCGCCGGCGGCTGTCAGCAGGGCTGTTCCCTGAATATCAATGCCGTTCGCGCCCACGGCTTTGGCGGTCGCGATCTGTTCGGTAGCCTTCCCTTCCCGCGGCGAGCAGAGCCAGTAGACCTGAAGCTGCGGAAGGACCTCCTTGACAGCCTTGCAGACCTCGGATGAGAAGCTGATGACAGCAAGCTGCCTGCTCCGCTTGCCCGAGTCGCCGATCACCTTCACGAGTTCGGGCACGATCTCGGGACCGCACTTGATCTCGATGAATATGCGCTTGCCGTCCGGGATGGTGGCCAGCACTTCCGCGAGAGACGGCATCTTTTCGCCCGCGAACTTCACGCCCTTCCACCTGCCGACATCGAGCTTGCGCAGCTCGTCGAAGGCGGTTTCCTTGATGACGAGCTTCGTGCCGGAGGCGCGCATGGTATCGCCATCGTGGCTGGTGATGATCTGCCCGTCCTTCGTGAGATACACGTCAATCTCGACGGCGTCGGTGTCGACCTGCCACGCCAGGTTGACGGCGGCGAGCGTGTTCTCCGGCGCGTCGGCCGATGCGCCCCGGTGCGCGACGATCTCCGGACGGGCAAGAGAGGTCATGGCGGTTCCCCCGATAAGCAAAGCAGCAAGTGCAGGAATAAGTGTTTTCATGGTGTTTGTATTACGCGGCCGCCGTTCGCATGCGCTGCGAGGCGCGGCTCTTTGTATGAGTTCGACGCGCGAGGCCCAATCTCCTCCGCCGCCCGGCAGCACGTCCCGAGGAAGGGCGAAGCTCCTGGTGAGCCTCAGAACCCCGGGCGGCCCCACCCGGCGCTGGCCGCCCCGTGGATGCCGGATCAAGTCCGGCATGACGTTGAGCGGCCCCACCTGCGGCCAGGCCGGCTGGATGCCGGATCGAGTCCGGCATGACGTGTACGGCCTCCGTATTACGTCATCCTGAACTTGATTCAGGACCCACCTCCGAACACCGTGGATGCCGGGTCAAGCCCGGCATGACGTGTACGATCGTCGGCGAGTTGCGCTTGTCGACGAAACCAAAGGTGGCAAGTTCAACTTGCCCGGTCTGGCTGGCGCACAAGTGCAACTTGTCCCCCAAAGGTCTGGCTCAGCGGGAGCTACGCACTCCCGGTCAGGGCTTCACGCGGAAGGCGTAGAGGTCGGCGTCTTTCATCACGAAGCGCAGGCGGACGGGCTTGCCGGCGAGGCTGCTGAGGTCGCCGCCGTCATTCCAGCGCACGGGGCGCTCGATCTCGTCGCCCCAGATGGGCGGACAGGCGGCAAGCTCGAAGCCCCTCACCGGCTGGCCATCGGCTGAGAGCACTTCCACCTGAACCGAACCGATTGCCGAGGTTGAGACGTTCAGCAGCAACTCCTTGCCGCCGAAGATGAGCGGCTTCGTTACGAACTCGCCGCCCCCGTACGGAGCATTGACTGATGCGAACCCGTCGAGGCGAAGCGTTCCGCGGCGCACTACGGGCGTCGTCAGATAGTGCTCGGCCCAGTAGATGGACATCTCCCCCGGCCCCGTCTGCACGATTCCCCAGGCGGGCGTGTTGTTGCCGTGCGCGCTGCCCCAGTTGAGCGGATCCAGCCCCGGCCGTATGAACGCCTCCATGAATGTGCGGTCGAAGTTGACCCCGTCCCGGCTCGATATGAAGATACCGTCGGAAAGGCCGTCCGTCTTGCGGCCGTCAACGCCGATGGACGTCCGTTCGGGCACGAAGCGCATGGGAAAGCCGACGTACAGAGACGGCTCGCGGAAGTATGGCTCGATGGCGTTGGTGTAGAAGTGCTCGTGCTCGCCCGGGTACTCGCACATGACGGGCGGCGTCCACTTGCGGAAGTCGTCCGACCAGGCGACGTTGACCGCGCGGACTCCGTTTCGTGAGGCGCGGAAGTAGCAGGCGTACTTCTTGCGGTTCGGGTCCCAGAAGGCGACATTCTGCGAGTCGAACGAACCTTCGGTTATGACCGGCTTCTGCTGAACGAGCTTCCAGTTGATTCCGTCCGGCGACACGAGCGCGTTCAGCGCGCGCGCCTTGTCGCCGTTGGGCAGGTAACTCCAGCCGAGCGCGACCGCCTTCCACCGCTCATCGGCCTTCGCGGCCGGGTTCTGGTCGAGGAAGGGCGTGAAGTTGTGGCTCTCGCCGTACGATTTCCGGTCGGCTTTGTAGAAGAGGTTGTTCTGCTTGCTCCCCCCGAACTCCAGCAGTCCCAGAGCGGGACGCTCGAAGTGGATGCCGTCCTTGCTGGTCGCCAGCGCGGTGAACTCCTGGGTGGTCTCGCCGCCCGCGCGGTAGTACATCCGGAAGGTCCCGTCGGGCATCTTCAGCATCATCACGTATCCGCTCTCGCCGCCCTCATACGGCGCGTCGAGCGTGAACACGACTTCGCGCGGCACGGGCGGATGCAGCTTGAGCGACACGCCCTTCATGCTCTCGATGAGAGCCGGGGAGACCATAAGCTGCAGCCGCGAGCCGATGTCGGCCGGGCTATCGGCGGCCACGGCCGCGGCGGCAACGCAGAAAACGAGCGCAAGGCAGACAAAGGCGCTGGCAGGTGTCATTGTTCAGACTCCTTGTTTGTGATGATGAACAGCCGGGCGGTGTCGAGCGTCTCCAGCTTGAGGATCGCTTTGCCGCCCGACAGATCGGCTTCGGCGGGAACCAGCGCGCCGCCGCGCACCTCGCGCACCTGGCAGCCGCGGAAGTGACGCGGAAGCGCACAGGCGATCTCGGCGTTCTCGACCGGGAAATGCCACTCGAAGAAGCTGCGGGTTTCGTAGCCGATATAGTGCCGCGTGTTGACGGCGACGACCGCCATCGTATCCGGCCCGCACATGATCTGCCGCCACCAGACTCCGCCGCTCTCGCCGCCTCCGGCGGGACACCCGGCGGAGAGAAACGGCGCGGCGGCGGCGACGTCTCTGTTGGTGTTCCCCGCCTCTTTCCAGAGATCGGGATAGTCGCTGATTCCGGTGAACTGCCCCTCGCCCGTCTCTTGCGTGAGGTCTATGAAGTAGCTGATGCCCCTGACGCCCGATCCGAGCGCGTAGAATACCATCGAGCGCAGTTCCTTCCCAGAGGGCGGACGGCGTCCGTAGTCCTTCTCTCTGCCCGTCTCCAGGCTACAGGCCCAGAGCACGGCGACGAGCGGACGGGGCGCGGAGGCGTCGCGGGCGGCATCGAGCGCGTGCCACACGTAGTCGAGCTGACGGCCGTTCAGCGGCACGTATGGGTCGGTGAAGAAGACGTCGGCGATCTGGCCGTACACATACCAGTTGAGCGGCTTGTACGTGTTGTCGACAAGCAGCAGCCCCGGCGCCCACGGGTCGTTTCGCTGCTGAAGCCGGAAGAGCGGCAGCACTTCGGACTGCGCCATAACGCCGAGGCGATCCATGATGGGCAGATCCTCGCCGCGCGTGATGTCGTGGGCGTCGGGCTCGTCGTGGTTGTAGTGGAACACGACGCCGGGTGAGCCCTCTTTGCGAGCGCCTACCGGGTTTTCCCATCCGTGGGGAATCGTGTTCATGCCCGCTTTGTCCAGCATCTCTGTGGGCTGGGCGAAGTAGGTGTTGATGCCGTGCGCCTTCGCGTCGCGGACGTTCTCCTCGTTAAGCTCGCCGAACAGGGCAATCGGGAAGAAGCTGTCCCAGGCGCGGAAGGGCTGCGCGATGGTCTCGTTTCCCGCGCGAATGGTGAGGAGATGGTAGGCGCCCATGGTGAGGGGCTTCTCCAGCCGGATCTCTCCCGCCGCAAGGGCCGAGCCGCGCGGGCCTTCGACCCAGCGCTGGCGCGATATCTTCACGCCGGGGATGCCTGCCGCGCCCGGGCGCGGGGCCTTCCCGTCCAGCCCCTTCAGATACACGAACACGCGGTCCATCGCGGGCGAGAACGCCAGCGACTCGACGCGCACGCGCGGTGCAGCAGCGGAAACCGCAACATCCAGCGGCGCGGACGACCCGGCCTCGAAGCGAAGAACCGCCGGGCCCTGGAGCGGCTTGCGCAGGCGCACTTTGCACTCGGCCCACTCGCCCGGCGGCACAATGCGCGCGTCGAAGGCGTCCTCGTCCTCCCCGGCCTTCACCTGCGGAGAGTCCACGACGTACCAGATGACATCGCCCGCACGGTCGGGTTTCGTAGCCGCTTCGGCAAGCGGCTTCCCGTTCACATGGGTGAGCCGGAGGGTCCGGGGCTGCCCGGAATCGTTCCGGAGCACGGCGTGAATGCTGCCCGACGGGTGGAAGTTCTTCGGCCAGAACTGCTCGGCCTCGCGCCACCCCTCGCTCCAGATGGTGCCGTCCCAGGCTTGCGTTTTCGCATGCGGGTTCGCGTCCGGACGCCAGACGGCCGAGAGCACCTTCCAGTCTGCCGCGCACGCGGGGAGGGCGGCGGCAATCAGAAACAGCATCGGAACCAGAGGCTTCATCGGGCAGCCACCCCCAGCAGAGCGGGGTCCACGCGGTTCACCTGAATGAATCGCCACACCGCGTTGTAGAAATGATAGAACCCGCCGTCCTTCTGCATCAGGCACCCGTATGTGAGGTCTCGCCAGCCGGCCTCCGGCTGGAAGCCGCTGATGTCGCAGAGCAGCTTCGGCTCGCCGAACTCCAGCGGCTGGCCCTCCTTCGATCCCGCTTCGCGCCCGATGCTGACGTACACCGGCCAGCGGTTTCTGAGGTGATCGTACGGGTCCGCGCCGCCGTTGAACGTGCCATCGTTGTTGCAGAAAAGCTGCGCATACGTGCCGTTCGGGAGCTTCGAGAGCGGGCAGGCGGCGTTCGGGTGCAGCATGCGCGCGCCGCCCTCTTTGTAGAGCAGAGGCTGACCCTTAGCCCACGTCCGGCCGTGGTCGGACGAGACGGTGTAGTAGAGGCATCCGTTGCCGGTGCGGCAGACGCAGAACAGACGGCCGTCCGAAAGCTCCACGACCTGCGGCTCCTGCCCGAGCGACTCGCCGGGCGTCGCCTCGCGCTCCACATGCACCCCGTGCGGCGGCTTCGGGAAGAAGTCGAAGGCCACGTCCGCCGGATCTTCGACGGTGAACACGTTCTTCGATATGCCGAAAACGAGCTCGGAGCGTATCTCCGACAGTGGCGGAGGGTCGGTGGAGATGTTCATCGGGAGAAGCCACTCGCCCGTGCTGAGCGTGACGCCGGGCGCCATGAGATGCCAGCCGTCGCTGATGGGCGAGAGCTTGTAGGCGGGCGTCTTGAGTTCGTAGAGCGAACCCGATCCCGACGGGCCCTGCCAGGTGCGGCCGTCATCGTGGCTCACCGTGTAGCGAAGCTGCCCGAAGCGGGTGTTGGGGTGCGTGTGCTGCACGTGAAACTGGTAGATGCGGCTCTTCCCACCGAACTGCCCGGGCACGGGCAGGAGCTGGCCCATCTCGATGGTCTTTCCGGGCTCGAGCTTGCCGGGCGGCATCACGAAGCTGCGTTCGCTCCAGGTCTTCCCGCCGTCTTCGCTGCGGCGGGTGTAAACGACGCCGCCCTTCGGGGTGTTTCCGGTGACGCTGACGAGCCACGCGCCAGTTCGGGTGATCGTTACCGAGTTGATGTACTGCCCCCAGTCCGGGCTGACGTCTATGACGGCGTACGGTTTCAGGGCTGTCGTGCTGTAATCCATTATGATTCCTCAGTCTGCAGGGCGTAGTTCGTAAGCTTGAATGAGTAGAGCTTCGCGTCGCGCAGGATGAAACGCACCCGGATATCCTGCGCGAACCTCAGGAAGTTTCCGCGGTGGAAGTACTCGCCGGGACCGGCTTTGAAGGCCAGTACCTTGCGGGTGTGGTCGCCGCGGACGGGAATGCAGTCGGCGCGCGTGACGCCCTCGATCGGGTTGCCGTCGAGGTCCACGATCTCCGCGAGAATCTCTCCGTCGGAAGCATCCGCGTTGACGATGATCCACGTGGCGGAGTTCGGACGCGGCGGCCGGAACGGCGCGGTCGTGAGCGTGCCTTCCTTTCCGCTTGCTTCGTAGCAGACGAAGCCGTCCCGGCGCAGCGTGCCTGTTCCGATTGCCCCGTAGCCCGCCTGATAGTGCGGGGTGTTCTTTCCGCCGTACCAGAACCGCATCTGCTCGCCTTCCGGGTGCGGCTGGTTGTGCGACAGCGCGACATGCCGGGAGTCCCACGAGCCCTCATCGCCCCGGCACAGGATCGGCTCGCGGTCCACGCGCCGCCAGTTGAACAGATCGCGGCTCACGGCAAGCTGGTTGTCGAGCACCATCTCGTGCCCGTAGAACATCAGGAGCTGCCCCAGGTAGCAGTGACCGTACGGGATAACGAGCATCAGATAGAGCTGCGCGTCCTCCGGGTCCCGGTCGTCGGCTTCCAGAATCGTGGTCCCCGAAGTCCAGTGCAGCAGATCGCGGCTGCGGAACAAAGCGATGTGCCGCTTCCAGGGGTGGTTCCAGCGCTTGCACAGATTCGTGTGCTGGTGCGAACGCGTCGTCAGCAGGTAGCACTGCCCGTTCGGGTCCCAGGACATGCCGTGGCAGTCGCCCTCCAGCCCGAGCACGGGCGGGTAGTGCATGCGCCAGTTGGCAGCACGTTCCAGACCTGCTCGCCCAGGTTCGAGGAGCCTTTGGCCGCCTCTTCCTTGAAGCGCAGCATGTTGTTCTGGAGCCGCCCGTCGAACAGCACCTGCCGCACATCCGGCTTCCGCCAGGTGAGGCCGTCCTCGCTGACAGCCAGGCAGCAGGAGTAGCCCTGGCTCGTGAGCGGCGGGCGCGACATGCGGTTCTGGTAGCGGGTGTAGGCGTTGTACCAGTAGCGGAAGATGCCCTCGTCCGGGTCGAACAGGCAGGTTCCGTAGAGCGGGTCCTGCAGCGAGTCGGCGGAGCCGTCGGGGTTCATCCCCTCCCAGGGGCGGTCGGGAACGATTATAGGGTCGGGGCTCTTTTCGACGCGGCAGAGACGGCGCCGGACGTTTTCGCTGGAGTGGACGAGCTGGTCGTCCGCCAGAATATACAGATCGGGCTCAGCCCAGGTGTGCGCTAGAGACGGCATCGGCAAATGCTCCTCCGGAATCGGGACAGAATTGGTGGAATGATACCACAACTGCCGCAACGGGCGGGAGGACTTTTGCAGAGGACGGAGTTTCCCGCACAGGCCTTGCCGCTCGACGCACCGGCCGCTACACTTGCAGGCATGCAACACGAGTGGCTACGGACTGAGCCGGACTGCGTCATCTACGTGCCGGAAGATCCCAACGGGCGAGAGGGGCAGAACCAGCATCTGAATGTGATCGCGACGCCGGGAGGGGCGCTTCTGGCGTCGTGGACGACGGCGTCGGCGGAGGCCGAACCCGACCAGCGGGTGGTGGTGAGCCGGTCGGCGGACGGCGGACGGACGTGGCCGGCGCCGCTGGTGATTGACGGTGCGGGGCCGCACGACCCGCCGGGCGCCGGGATGGCAAGCTGGCAGTTCCTGATTGCAGGCCGGGACAGAATCTGGTGTTTCTACAACAAGAACATCGGCATTGACGACGCGCGCGCCGCCGATACAGGCGTGCTGAGGTGCCGATGGTCGGACGACGACGGGGTGACGTGGAGCCGCGAGACGGCGGACCTGCCCATCGCGCCGAGCGCCATCAGCCACCCCGACCCGGGAGTTCCCCCAACGTGGATCGTGTATCAGAACCCAAGCATGGGGCACGAGGGCGTTCCGATTGCGGGCTTCACCCGCTGGGCGAGCAACGCGCACGACGCGGGCGCGGGAATGCTGGAGCGGCTATCGGAGTGCTGCTTCCTGCGGTTCGAGAACATACTCAACGAGCGCGACCCCCGGAAGCTCATCGTGACGACATGGCCCCGGTCGCCGCACGGGATTCGAGTGGAAAGTCCGTTTCGCCCGGGTGTGAGCGTCTGCCAGGAACCGACCGTGCAGCCGCTGCCGGACGGGAGGAGCATCTGCGTGATGCGCACGCTCACGGGGCGGGCGTGGTTCGCGCTGTCGGAGGACGACGCCCGGTCGTGGGGCGAGGCGCGGCCGCTGCGCTACGGACCGGGCGGCGCGGAGGTGCTGAACCCGATGGCCCCCTGCCCCCTGTATCGGCTGAAGGATGGGCGCTATCTGCTGGTTTTCTTCAACAACGAGGGGAGCGGTCACGGCGGAAGCGGTCCGACGGACGCGGCGAACGTGCGCAATCCGGCGTGGATCACCGTGGGTCGCTTCGTGCCGGGTGAGAACGACTGCCCCTTGCGTTTCGGGCCGCCGAAGGTGTTCGCGGATACAGGCTGGACGCCCGCGCCCGGCACGAACCGGACGCAGGTGGCGACCTACTGCAGCCTTGCGGAGACGGAGGGCGGCCGCTGGCTGTTCTACCCGGACAGGAAGACTTATTGCCTGGGCAAGCGGCTCACGGACGAGTGGCTCGCCGGCTGCGACCCGCTGGAGGCCGGTCAGGACTCGCCGTAGATGCCGGGATAGAGAAACCCGTCAGCGTCCACGATACGCCCGTCGTTGAGCTGATACTGCACGGGGCCGTGCTTCATGGCTTCATCGTCGGGCGGCGGGACGGGGAACTGGCGCTGCAGGCGCGCAATGTCGTCCCACGACAGCCCGCCGCTCGCGGAATCGCGCAGCCGGGCGAGGTCTTCGGCGGGAATGGGCACGTCCCCACCGCTCAGCAAGTCAAAGTTTTCTTCCGGATCATTGACCATGTCAAACAGCCGCGGCGGAGCTTCGGGGAACTCCACGTACTTCCATCGTGCGTCGCGCGCCATTCGGAACGCGGTCTCGGGACGCGGCGTGAGAAGCTCTGAGCGCGCGACAGTGGGCCGGTAGCCCTCCGGACTGCCGGTGAGCACCGGCAGCAGGCTCGCGCCGTCCATGCCCTCCGGCGGCTCGACTCCGGCGAGATCGCAAAACGTCGGGAAGAAGTCCGCAAGCTGCACCGGGCGGTCAACGACGGATGAGCCCGTCTGTCCGGGAAGGCGGATGAGCAAGGGAACGCGCGCGGAGGCGTCGTAGTAGGTTCGCTTGCACCAGAGCCCCTTCTCCGCGGCCATGTCTCCGTGGTCGCTGGCGTAGATGACGCAGGTGTTGCCCAGAAGTCCAGATTTGTCAAGCTGTGCAATCAGCAGCCCTATACACTCATCGAGGTAACTGACGCAGGCGTAGTACGCCGCGAGGGCGCGAAGATGCTCGTCGTCGGAGAATGCCTGCAGCCGGAAATCGTCCACGATGAACCGGTCGTGCGGGTGGAGAGCGTCCGGGAATCCGGGCAGCTTCGGCGGAAGCGAGGTGATTCTCTCGAGCGCGCGCTGGAAGTGGCGAGCGGGCGCGGTGAGCGGGAAGTGCGGGCGGCTGTATCCGGCCATCAGCAGCCAGGGCTTCTCCGGCGAGCGGCTCTGATGATCGAGAAGGAAGGACACGGCCTCGCGGGTGACAACTCCATCGGCGAGGAGGCTTTCGGGAACCTGCGTTTCACCGGCCCACGGGAAACGCCCGACGCTGTGGTCGCACCAGCGTCCGTCCCACGTCTGGGGTGGGTCGGGCTGATGGAAGCAGAAGCGGCCCACCATCAGGTCGCCATAGGGCCGGTGCTGAAAGCCGCCCATGAAGTTCGGGCGGCGCAGGTGCATCTTGCCGATGGCGGCGGTCGTGTAGCCGTCGCGTCCGAGGAGATCGGCGAAGGTGACGTCGCCGTCCCGCAGTCCGCAGCCGTTGTTCCACGCGTGCAGGCGGAACGGATAGCGGCCGGTGAGGAAAGACAAGCGGCTCGGGACGCACAGAGGCGTCTGGCAATAAGCAGCATCGAAGCGTGTGGAGTGCTCGGCGAGAGCGTCCAGGTTCGGCGTCTCCGCCATAGGGTCCCCGGCGAACCCGGCGATCTTCGGGTTGTGCTGGTCGGAGAGGATGAGCAGGATGTTCGGTCGATGTGCGCTCATGATCGGTACTACGATTCTACCATACGCCATGCAGAGGCAGGAGCAGACTCGACAAAGAGCGAAGGAATCGGCAGGTGATTTCAATGAATGTGCTTATCCTCTGCTCCGACCAGCTTCGGGCGGACTATCTCGGTTGCTACGGGCACAACGCCATTGGCACGAAGCACATAGACGGTCTTGCGGCGCAGGGAGTGCGGTTCGCGCGGGCGTACTGCGCCGCGCCTTTGTGCGGCCCGAGCAGGATCAGCTTCGTGACGTCAACGCGTGTCTCCGAGCACGGACACCGCAACTACGGCTCGACGATTGATTTCGGCGTCCCGAACCTCGTGCGCTCGCTGAAAGAAGCAGGCTGCCGGACGGCGATGTTCGGGAAGAACCACTGCTTCAACGCGGAGCAGATGAATGAGATATGGGGCGAGCTGCGCGAGGTGTGCGTGGGCAACTACGACGCGCACCCGAGCTACCGGCGCTCTTTCGACGCGTTCCCGATGGCGGCGGACGACCCGCTGAACATTGACGCCGGGCTGGCGGACGATGCGGCGGATTTCCTGCGGCGGCAGACGGGCGGGCAGCCGTTCGTGTGCTGGGTGAACTGGCAGAGCCCCCACCCCGCCTTCACCTGCCCGGAGCCGTACTTCTCGATGTTCGACCCGGCGGAGGTGGAGCTGCCGCCTAACTACCGGCAGAGCAAGGCCGGAAAACCGAAGCGTCTGACGAACTGGCAGGCGAACTCGCAGGCGGCTGAGGCGACGGACGATGACATCCGCAGGGCGATTGCCGCGTATATGGGACAGGTGCGCTACATTGACGACTGCGTGGGAACGGTGCTGCGAGCGCTGACGGAAAGCGGGCGCGACAGCGACACGCTGGTGCTAGTCATGGCCGACCACGGCGAGCTTCTGGGCAGCCAGGGCGCGTTTCACAAAGTCCCGGTGTTCTACGAGCCGCTGGTGCGAATCCCGGTCATCATCCGGCATCCGGACAGGGCCTACCGGGGCGTGTTCGAGGGGCTCGTGGAAGAGGTGGACCTCGCTCCGACGATTCTGGAGGCGCTTGGGCTGCCACGTCCTCTGACTTTCGTCGGCGAGAGCCTGCACGGGCGGCTTTGCGAGGGCAGGTTGTCGCGGGCTGACGGACGCGAGACGGCGATGGTGGAAGCCGGAGTTCAGGCGCCGGTGTGGCCGGGACCATACGGCGAGCCGCAGAAGGCGCCGTTCGCCCCGAACAACTTCGGCCCGGGCGCGATGATCACGGACGGGCGTCGCAAGCTGTCTGTCTATGCGGACGATGAGCCGGAGCTGTACGACCTGGAGGCGGATCCGGAGGAGTTGAATAACGCGTACGGCAGCCCTGAGTTGAAGGAAGACAGAGAGCGCCTGACGCTCGATTTGTGCAGGCGGCTGCTCGGCGCGGGAGTTCGCGACATCGGGCGGGTGTTCTGGCCCGAGGGTTACGGCGACCCGCGCGACGCGCCGCTCGAGACTGCCGCCCGCGGGCCGAACCCTCAGAAGGTTGCGGCGGACCAGGAAGACCGGAAAACAGACGATGCCTGCTGATATTCTCGTCCTGATGACCGACCAGCACCGCGCGGACTGGATCGGAGCGTACGGCGCAAGCTGGGTGAGAACGCCGAACCTCGACCGGCTGGCCGCCGAAGGAACGATTTTCACCCGTTGCTATACGACGTCGCCCCTGTGCATGCCGGCGCGAGCGTCGTTTCTGACAGGGCAGTATCCGCACAACCACGGCCTCTGGATGAACGCCGGGCGCGTCAAGGAGGTTGCGGGCACGTACCTGCACGCGCTCCGCGGGGCGGGATACCGCACATGCCATGTCGGCAAGAGCCACCTCCACCCGCACGGCGGCGGCACAGATCTGCGCACGGAGGAGCCGTATATGCGCGCGCTGGGGTGGGACGACATCTTCGAGTGCACCGGCCCACTCTCGACGCAGAACACGCACTCCATTCTGACCGACTGGATGATGGAGCACGGGACGTATCAGACTTTTCTGGATGATTATCGCAGGCGGCGGGAGACAGGCGTGGGGCAGGCGCTCTGGCCATCGCCGCTGCCCGAAGAGATGCACCCGGACTGCTTCATGGCCGAGAGCGCAATACGATACATCGAAGGCTCGGACACGTCGCAGCCGCTGTATCTGTTCGTGGGCCTCGGAGGCCCGCACAATCCGTTCGACCCGCCGGAGCGGTTCGACCGCTATCGCATGGAGGATATGCCGCCGCCGCTGCCGCCGGATGAGCCGCCCGAGTGGCTGCCGGACTGCGCCCGCGAGCATCAGCGGGAGATGATGCGGCACAACCGCGAAGTGACGCCCGGGCAGTGGCTGCGGATGAGGGCGCTCTACTCCGCCAGGGTGGAGCAGGTGGATCATCTGATGGGCCGGGTTCTGGACGCGTGGTTCGCCCGGCGGGGCCGGGATTCGTGGGTGATGTTCTGGAGCGATCACGGGGAGATGCTCGGCGACAAGAACAGGTGCTCGAAGAGCGTCTTCTACGAAGCGTCCGCAAGGATTCCAATGATACTGCGTCCGCCGAAGGGACAGGAGGCGTCTGTATCGAACTCGCTTACGAGTCTCGTGGATCTCACCGCCGCGGTGTATGAGGCTTCTGGCGCCGGGCGCGAGACGAACGTGTTCGGAACGTCGCTGATGGAGGAGGCAAACGGACGCGAAGCCGCGGTCAGCGAAGTGGATGAGCGAACGATGGTGACCGACGGCCGCTGGAAGCTGGTTGTGGATCCGGACGGACGAACGCTGAAGCTGTTCGATGGCCATGCCGACCCGGCCGAAGCCGTGAACATGGCGGGACATCCGGATTACGGCGACGAAGACGCGAGGCTGCGGGAGCAGCTTCTGAGACTGCTGCTCCGGACGGCGGACCGGCAGCACAGAGAGGTCAACTCTTAGCTACAGGAAGGAACGACGAATGAGCATAGTGCCAGCAAACGCACTGAGTGGACTGACGGTTGCCCGGGACTTTCTCCCGGCGCGGGTGAGCAGTTGGGACAAGACGGGACGCAACCGCGACGCCTGGCCCATCGAGCCGGGCGAGACGAAGGTTCTGGCGGATATCGAGGGCCCGGGCGTGATCAGCCACATATGGTTCACGATCGCATCGCCGGACAACATGTACCTGCGAAAGCTGATTCTGAGGATGTACTGGGACGGCGAGAAGACGCCTTCGGTGGAAACGCCCGTGGGCGACTTCTTCGGGCTGGGGCATGCGCGAACCTACAGCTACCAGTGCGCGCCGTTCAACACGAGCTGCCACGGACACGGGCAGATCGGCGGCGGGTGCGCCATGAACTGCTGGTTCCAGATGCCGTTCCTGAAGAACGCGCGCATAGAGATCGTGAACGAGCAGAGCGAGCCGGTGCACGCGTTCTACTTCTACGTTGACTATCAGAAGCACAAGTCTCTGGGCGACGACGTGCTGCATTTCCACGCCAACTGGCGGCGCGAGAACCCCTGCAGCGGATGGACGGGCGAGGGCAGCTTCTGGATGTCGCGGCCGTGGGCTCTTCGCGAGGCCGGGCCGGACGGCGTGAACCTGACCGACGACAAGAACTACCTGATCATGGAAGCGAAGGGCCGCGGGCACTACGTGGGCGTCAATTTCTCGATTGACCATCAGGCCAAGGGCTGGTGGGGCGAAGGCGACGACATGATCTTCATAGACCGCGACGGCGAGCGGACCTTCCCGCCCGACATGCACGGAACCGGCAGCGAGGACTATCTGGCGCAGGCGTGGGGAATGCAGAAGAACGCGCATCTCTACAACGGCCAGAGCTGGTGCGAGCTGGAGGACAGCTTCAACGACTGGGGCAAGGTGTGCGTGTACCGCTATCACATACTGGACCCGATTCCGTTCACAAAGGACATCCGGGTTTCGATTGAGCACGGGCATGCCAACGACCGCAGCGACGACTACAGTTCGGTGGCGTACTGGTATCAGACGGAGCCGCACGTGCCGTTCGGGCCGATGCTGGCGGCGGAGCTGAGGCTGCCGAACTTCTGAGGGGGCAAACGCCGGGAGGAAAGCCGGGATGGCGATATCCCAGCAGGCGCGGGACGAGGTGATTCGGCGCATCGTCGAGGCGGTGGATCCGATAAGGATCATTCTTTTCGGTTCCGCCGCCCGCGGTGAGGAACACGAGGGCAGCGATGTGGACCTGCTCGTGGTGATGCCGGATGGCGCGCACCGCCGTCATACGGCGCAGGCGATCTACCCGAGCCTGCTCGGCACGGGTGTGGCGGTGGACGTGCTTGTGGCAACTCCATCGGACCTGGAAAGGTATGGCGACTCGCCGGGACTCGTGTATCGCGAGATCATGCGGGAAGGTGTAGAACTCTATGCCGCATGACGCCACACGAGCCGACTCACCCGAGCGCTGGATCGAATACGCGCGCGCAGACATGGCGCTGGCGGGAGCGCCTCTGCCAGAAGGGGCGAGGCTGGAGCAACTGTGCTTTCACGCGCAACAGGAGGCAGAGAAGAGCCTAAAGGCCGTGCTGCGTTATCTGGGGCTGGAGTTCCCATTCACCCACAGCCTGCAGGCACTGATTGATCTGACCACGGACGGCATTGTTCCTCTGAAGGAAGCAGCCGCAGCCGCAGGCTTGACGCCGTACGCGGTTCTGAGCAGATAACCTGGCGAGACCGAACCGGTGGACGAACAGGAGTACGCCGAAGCGCTGTCGGCAGCCGCGGCGACGATGGCGTGGGCATCGTCTGTCATCGCCGCCGGACAGGAAGCATTACAGGACGGAGAGACCGCAGATGATACGTAACAGAACGCAGATCGTGGAGGCGTGATGACTGACAATCGGAATGGCGAGCAACAGCGCAGGCTGGAGTGGTTCCGGGCGGCGCGCTACGGGATGTTCATCCACTGGGGCCTTTACTCCCAGATCGGGCGGCACGAGTGGGTGATGAACCGCGAGCGCATGCCCATCGAGGAGTACGAGAAGCTGGCGCAGACCTGGCAGCCGGAGCCGGACTTCGCGGCGAAGTGGGCGAAACTCGCGCGAAAGTCGGGGATGCGCTACATGGTGCTGACAGCCAAGCACCACGAGGGCTACTGCCTGTTCAAGACCGAACACACGGACTACAACTCGGTGGAACAGCGGAAGCGTGGGAATCCGACAAGCTGAACGCGATGGCGCGCGAGCTTCAGCCGGACATCATCATCAACAACCGTTCGCGTCTGCCGGAGGACTTCGGCACGCCCGAGCAGCACATCACTCCCGAAACGGAAGGCCGCATGTGGGAGGCGTGCATGACGCTGAACGGAAGCTGGGGCTACACGCCGATTGACAAAGACTACAAGAGCGCCCGCGCGGTCGTGGCGATGCTGCGGCAGGTGGCCAGCGGCGGCGGAAACCTGCTGCTGAACATGGGGCCGCCGCCGGACGGAAGCATTCTGAAGGTGTACCGGAAGGTGTTCGGCAAGGTGGGGCAGTGGCTGGAGCGCTGCGGCGAATCGGTGTACGACGCCGCCGACCCGGTGGACGAGATGGACTGGCAGATCACCGGGACATGGACGCGGAAGGGGTCTGCGGTCTACTTCCACTGCCGCTGCTGGCCGGGAACCGAACTGGTAATCGGCGGGCTGAAGAACAGGGTGCTTTCGGTGCGAATGCTGGGGGGAGACGAGGTCGCGTTCGAGCAGTCCGCGGACCGGCTGGTGCTGAAGGGCCTGCCCGAAAAGGCGCCGAGCAAACTGGCGACGGTGTTCCGGATTGACGTCGAGGGGAAGCCGGTGCAGAAGCTCGGGGTGCTGATGACAGCGGAGGCCTGAGGCCGGACCATCCCGATGACGAAGCCTTTGCTTTCGAGAGGTCTGGTTGCACTCGCGGCTGTTGCCCTGATGTGTGCCGGGACAACGGCCGCCAATGCGGCAGTCGAAGTACTGGCGGCTCAGTACAGGGCTGATGTTGCGTATCCTGAGGCAGATGCGCTCTGGGCGTCCATGTCGGCGGGGGCCCTCGACCCGGTGCTGCATCCGGACCGGCAGTTTTCGCGTCCCGTGCTCGGAGGCGGCATCCATGTCTATCTTCGCAACGGCGGACAGTCTCAGGTGAGGATAGAGGATGCACTTCTCGACGGAATCTCGCTGAAGCAGGCCATCGCATATTCGGACCAGCGCAAGTTCAAGAAGCAGGTTTACGCCGCCAGCATCTACTTCTCCAGCCTTCCGCAGGACCAGATTGCGAAGCTGGCCGGTCTCGGCGAACCGATCTGGTGGCGGGCGCAGCCCGCACAAGCTGCCCCGAGCCAGACTATGGAGGTGACCGTGCGCCTTCGGCGCCACCTCCCCGAGAGCGGCGCACGTCTGACACTGAAACTTGAGGGAGGCGGTCAGGTGGAAGTGGCCGTGCCGGGCACGCACGCAACAGCCCGCATCACGGACATTGCGTTCTCTGAGGACCTGGCCTGCGCCTGGCTCTACGTCCAGCGGGACGGCAAGGCAGGAAGTCCCGGCAGAATTCTGCTTGACGGGCAGGACGTCACTGCATCCTGCGACATCGGCCATGATGCAGAGCTGCAGACGACGCCTGTGGTGTTCAGGCCCGTCCGCAAGTTGGAGCACGCCCGGCTCTACTGCTTTCAGGCTGTGTTCGACGACGGGACGATGGCGGCCGCTGCACGCAGGGCGTTCTCTCAAGACATGCGCTACGGGGTGTGGGGAGCTCGTCCGGGTTCGGCCACGGACCTGGACACCGGCCGGTCTTTCGTTCAGGAGATGGCGTCGCTCAACCTGAACCTGCACATGGTCAGCGTGGGATCCGCTGCTGTGCAGGAGTATTTCAAGAGCGATGCGGGCCGCGGGGCGCTCGCGGATGCCGATATCCGCCGCGTCATCGAGACTCCGGGCAAGCAGGGCACCACGAATCCCTATGCTTACTACCTTGCCGACGAGCCGGACACGGGCGACTATCGCGTCGAGAATGTTCCCGCGGGCAAACAGGTTGGGTGCCTGGCGCAGGGGCTTGCAGAACGCGCCCGCGACCTGTGCGCGCTCGATCCCCGCACACCCTCGATGCTGAACCTCGATCTCACATTCACACCGCACAACTGGTATGTGTACGGGCAGGTGCCGGACATATTCGCCGCCGACCCCTACTACCAGCCTCGCCTGCGCCAGGCCTATGAGGGGGGGCCCGGTCGCCTGCCGCTCTATGCGAAGGCGGGGTTTGTGTACGCTGAGTCGCGGATCTGCAAGCTTGCCTGCGCGCCCAATCCGCTGCACATCATTCTGTATGCGAACAGCTATGACGGCGATGACGGGCAGTTCCGCGGCCCCACCCCGGAGGAGAAGCGCATCGAGCTTTACTACGCGCTTGCCGCGGGGGCCAAGGGTTTCTCTTACTGGTGGTATGTGCCGGGGAGGCCGGCCCGCGGACTGGGAGCGGAGGATGAGGCGACGCGGAAGTTGCGGCGCGAGGTCGGACTTATGGCCGCGGAAATGAGAACCGCCGGCCCACTGATCACCCGCAGCGCCCCGGTTGATGTGCCCATCACGCACGCGCCGCGCCTCTGGGTTCGCGCGCTTGCGTGCGGGCTGGACAGCATGCTGGTGGTTGTGGTCAACGACGACTATGTGAACGATCGCCAGGGTACTGTAATCAGGCCGGTGGAAAAGTCGAGCGTCACTCTCACACTGCCGTCGTGGATGAAAAACCCGAAGGCGTTCGAGGTTTCGGCGGACGGGGTGAAGGACGTCGCGGCGAGTGTGCAGAGCGAGGCGATAAAGCTCGACCTCGGCACGGTCGAGGTTACGCGGCTGATTGTGGTGACGGGCGATCCGGCGCTTCGCGAACGGCTGGCGCGCATATACGCAGACGGGTTCGCGGAAAACGTCCGCAAGCTCCAGACGCAGGAGCAGCCGCGCTAAGCATACGAGCCGTGCTTTCGGGCGGCGCGCAGCATCGCGGCGAAATTGCCCGGATTGACCGAACTGTGGATGCTGTTCGAGCTTGAAAGGATGAAGCCTCCGCCCGCCGCGGCGTCCGCGACGGCCTGACGGACAGCCTCCTCGACCTGCTCCTCGCCTCCGTGCGAAAGCAGCTCTCCGCAGTCAATGTTGCCGACGAGGCAGACGCGATCACCCACCAGGCGCTTGACAGTGGCAAGATCCATCCCGGCGACAGGCTCAATCGGGTTCAGGCCGTGGCAGCCGGTCGAGACGATCATATCGAGCAGAGGATAGATGTTGCCGTCGGAGTGCTTGACGCACAGCGCGCCCTCGTCGCGGATCATCTGGACCATCCGGGCGAGCCGGGGCAGAATAAGCCGCCGGAACATGGCGGGGCTGAAGAGCGGCCCGTGATTGTGCGCGTAGTCGTCGCCCAGCACAATCACCTCGGCGCCGGCGCGGATGGCGTTTCGGACGATCTGCATGTTCGTCTCCAGCACCTTGTCCATGAGATACTCCGCGAAGTCCGGCTCGCAGGCCAGCGCGGCGAGCAGGTTGTCCAGCCCTGTCAGATAAGCCGACCACATGAACGCCGCGCGGTGATGAAAGCAGATTGCCCGCTTTCCCTTGTAACGGGCAACAATGTCGCGCAGTTTCTCGATGCGGTGCGGCGCATCGGGGTCGGGAGGTGTGAAAGAGCGCGCATCAGCGATGCTCGAGACAGGCCCGCGCAGGGGGTGCGCCACGGCTTCCACGCCGCCGGATCTGTATGTGACACCCCATTCGTCCACGTACGTGCCGTCGCTGTGCTCACATACAACGCGGAACGAAGCGCCGCAGCCCACGCCGTCCATATCCATCCGATCCATAAAATCGGACTGATCGCGGATATCCGGAATGAGCGCGCGGGCGACTGTGTCATCAATGATGAATTCGAGCACCGGCACCCGGTCGGGCTGTTCGAGTTGAAGCGCCGCGCGAACGCGATCTGTTGAGTTCATGAAGTCCTCCATAGCCGCGCCCGGGCTTGTACCGCGGCGCTTTTTTGACCGTGCCTGACGCTGGGTGATATAATTCGCTTCGGCAAATTGTGCGGGCGTTGGGCCCGAAGGCACCATCGCCCCGACTGAAAGGCAGGTCGGATGTCCGGTCATTCCAAATGGCATAATATCCGTCTCCGCAAAGGCAAGCAGGATGCGGAGCGCGGAAAGATTTTCACAAAGGTCGCGCGAGAGATCATCGTAGCCGCCCGGGAGGGCGGCGGGAGCCCGGACACGAACCTGCGGCTTCGCATTGCCGTTCAGAAGGCGCGGGACGCGAGCATGCCTGCCGACAACATCAAGCGGGCGATTCAGCGCGGCACGGGCGAACTCGAGGGCGCGCAGTACGAAGAGGTGCGCTACGAGGGATACGGTCCGGCCGGGGTTGCCGTTCTGGTCGAGTGTCTCACGGACAACCGCAACCGCACGGTGGCCGACCTGCGCACCATCTTCAACAAGTGTGCGGGGAACCTGGGCGAGAGCGGCTCGGTCGCGTGGATGTTCCACCAGAGAGGCGTGCTCTCCATCCCCGCGGATTCCACGACAGAGGACGATGTGCTGCTTGCGGCGCTGGACGCGGGCGCGGAGGACATCCGCACCGAGGGCGACTCGATTGAGGTGGAGTGCGCGCCGGAGGCTCTTCCGGCGGTGCGCCAGGCGCTGACGGATGCCGGGATCGCCTTCAATATGGCCGAGCTTTCGATGATCCCGCAGAGCACCGTGCAGGTGGAGGGAAAAGAAGCATCGCAGGTGCTGCGCCTGATGGACGGTCTGGAAGACCACGACGACGTACAGCACGTCTATGCGAACTTCGACATCCCGGACGACGTGCTTCAGGCGGCCGGCAACTAGGCAGCCCCGAGCGGCGCAAGCGCAGAAGCGGGCATCTCCACGATTTCGCACTGAAATACGTGCGCAAATGCAGCAGCAGAGTTGTGGCGGGCCTCCCGCATTGGGGGTTTGCGGCCGGTCTCGCGCTCGACTGAGGTGGCCTCGCGGCCGTGCAGCCCGCACGGAACGATGAGCGAGAAGCCTTCGGACTGGTCTTCCACGTTCAGCGAGAACCCGTGCGACGTGACCCACCCGCGCGCGTGCACCCCTATCGCGGCGATCTTCCGGCCGTTCACCCAGACGCCGGTCAGCCCGGGCGTCGCCTCTCCGGTCAGCCCGAACGGAGCAATCGCCTGGATGAGCACCATCTCCAGGCCCCGGAGGT
>JAGVUD010000452.1 GCA_019136435.1 Armatimonadota bacterium
ACAGAACGGGCACGCGCGTCGAGTCCACCGGCCCGCCACCCGTCATGATGTAAACATTCTCGAACGTCTGAAGCGCCCCGATGGTGCCCATAATCAGATTGAAGAAGATGTAGGGCGTCAGCATGGGCAGCGTCACATGCCGGAACTGCATCAGCGGCGAGGCGCCGTCGAGCTCGGCCGCCTCGTACAGATGCTGCGGCACCCCCTGCAGTCCGGCGAGCCACAGAATCATACCCCCGCCCGCGCCCCACAGGCCCATCAGAATCAGCGCGGGCTTCGCCCACTGCTCGCTCGCAAGCCAGTTCGGCGGATTGATCCCCGACCAGCTTGTCAGAGCCGCGCGCCAGCCCGCGTTCAGCAGGCCGGCGTCCGGGTTCAGAATCCATATCCACAGGATGGAACTGGCGACAATGGGCACGATGGACGGCAGGTAGTAGATGGTGCGGTAATAGTGCATCCCCCGCACGCTTGCGTTCAGGAGCATCGCGATCGCCAGCCCGGTCACAATGCCGAGCGGGATGCCGAACAGCGCGAGATACCCCGCGTTGTACAGCGTCTTCGAGAACAGCGGCCAGTCGGAGGTGAACAGATTCTGGAAGTTCAGCAGCCCCACCCACCGCGGCGGATGCAGCACGTCGTAGCTGCAGAAGCTGAAGATCACCGACGCAAGGAACGGCCCGGCGGTGAGCACGAACAGTCCCGTGAGCCAGGGCAGGGCAAACACGTAACCCGCCCTCGCTTCGCCGCGCATCAGCTTGCCGACTGGCCCGGCGCGCCGCGCCAGCGCCCACATCACGGCCACGAACAAGCCGATTCCCGCCGCGATGGCGGCCATCGGGACGGCGAGCGGGATGACCGGGTACTTCTGAATGCTTGCGCCGCGATCGCGTCGCGTTCTCGAACGCAATCACATGCTCGTCCCACAAGAATTGCCCCACGTGCGTCACAGGGCGGAACTTCGCGGAATCCATCATCTCGCGGAACATTTTCAGCGGCTGCTCGAAGCTGGGATAGCGCGACGCGTAAACACGGTGGACGGCCTCGTTCACCTTGAGGTTGGCGCTGAGGCGGGGCACGAAGCGGCGGCCTTTGGAGGCGTTGTAGCGGTCCTGCGCGGCGCAGCCGATCAGCATCGCCTCCGGCGACTGCATCCACTTGACAAACTCCCACGCCTCGTCCACGCGCTTTGCTCCGCGCGGGATGGCCCACGAGAACCCCCCCGCCCAGGTGATGAACGGAGGCTCTCCCTTGAACCGCCCTTCCCCTCTCAGGCGGGCGGACGGGACAGGCGCGGGCGCAACCGCGAAATCCATGCCCGGGCGGTAGCGCGCGATGCTCTGCAAAAACCAGTCGCCGTCAATCTTCATTGCGACGCGTCCGATCAGAAACGGGTCCATCTCCGGCGGCAGCGCGGCGAACCCGCGCTGATAGGCATCCAGCTTCTCGGCCCCTTTCAGCGCGTCGTAAACGCTCGTCATATAGTCGAGCGCCTCGACCGTGTACGGGTTGTCCATGGTGCAGGTCTTGCCGTCGGGGCTCATCAGTTCCCCGCCGTTCTGCCACGAGTAGAGGTAGAGCCAGCTGTTACCGAAGTTCGGGATGAACCCCGCCTGCTTGAACGTACCGTCCTTGTTGTAGGCGGTGAGCTTCACGGCGCATGCGCGCAGTTCTTCCCACGTCCGCGGAGGACTCGGTGCCGGCGGGGATGGCGTAGGTCTTGCCGCGATAGTTTGCCTCCCGCCAGCAGGCGTCGTAGTAGTCTTCCCTGCGCACGCCGTACGGCTTGCCGCGGTCGCGCTCGATCAGGTCGTTGAGCGGGCGGAAGGTGTCGCGGCTGGCCCAGTCGCCTATGGTGAATCTGTCCTGATAGATAAGATCGGGCGGGGTGCGCCCGACGATGGCGGTCATGAGCTTCTGCGGGTTCATAGACCCGGCGCCCATGCTGAGCATGCTGATTTTGATGCCGGGGTTGCGGCGCTCGAACTCCCGGATGCAGGCCGCCTCGATCCGCGTCTCTTCGGAGAGCTGCACGCCCCAGACGACGACCTTCACGCGTTTGCCGGCGTTGCGGGAGCACCCGCTGAGAGCGCCGGCCGCCACGGCCGCCAGCAGAAAAGCAATCAGGATTGGGACCCTTCGCGACAGGTACTGCATGTCGGGTGCATCATAGAACAGCGCCCGGCGTCTTTTCAAGGCGTTTCAGGGCTGACGCTGGAACTCGAACCCGTCCGTCTGCTACAATGACGGCCGGGGGTGGTAAGCCGAAGCCGCCAGCGGCGCACGACAGGAGATTCCAGAATGGGCAGGAAAGCCTTAGCCAGACTCTGCAGCCGAAGCCGCCGGGGATTCACCCTCATCGAACTGCTCGTGGTCATCGCGATTATCGCGATTCTGGCAGCGGTGCTGTTCCCGGTGTTCGCCCGTGCGCGCGGCAAGGCGAAGCAGACGGCCTGCGCCAGCAATATGAAGCAGCTCGGCACGGCGTTCCTGATGTATGCCGACGACTGGAACGGCGTGCTCGCGCCCCTGACGGCGTACTACAACTACGTGGGAGGCGCCTGGAAGCCCGGGGCGATCGCCAGTTACACGAAGGAGCACAAAATCGAGCAGTGCTCCGCGCTCACCCGGCAGGAGCGCCGCGCTATGCCGCCGTGGAGCTACACGATCAACTGCTACACCCAGCGGGTCGGGGCCACACTGGGCTGGGGTCAGTATGACTCGCGGCAACACGACTACGGCGTCCCGATTGCAGCCTATCCGAACCCGTCCGCTGTAATCTATCTGGTGGACGAAAACAAGCTGGCGGCCGACGGGATTCAGGTCAACGACCCCGCGTTTGTGAACGTGGACAGGACGACCAACCGTCACGATGGGCGGGCGAACGTATTCTACCTCGACTCGCACATGGGCACGGTGCCGGGCGGGTCACAGTACGACTCGGCGAAATGGCCGGACGGGTCGTACATGT
>JAGVUD010000101.1 GCA_019136435.1 Armatimonadota bacterium
AAAGCGCGACGGGCTGCTTTCTGCCTCAGATGTTTCGGCTTTGGGTGTCTCACTGCAGTATGCCCTATCCTACGGCATTCGCGCCCGGAATGCAAATGCCGCACGGCGCGCACAAAGCGGCAGTTACCTGCCGCACTCCACAGTCAGATCAGCATCTCGCAGTCGGACACGAACACGCGGAAGGGAAGCTGCTTCAGGAACTCGTCCGGGATGCCGATCAGCTCCTCTCGCAGATCGAGCAGAGTCTGCTCGTCCATGACGGCGACCATCATGTTGTTGGTGCCCGGAAAGACAGGATCGCCCATGCGTATTCCGGTGCGGCCCTTGCCGATCACGTCCGTGATGCGCGTCCAGCCCTCGGCCCCGGCCCTGTCCAGGGCTTCCTCCACCAGCGCCTCCGCGCCCGTATCGTAAACGATCAGCACCATCTTCATTCCAGCCCGCCGATGACCGCCGTCGCAAGCGGCGAC
This sequence comes from Armatimonadota bacterium, assembly GCA_019136435.1. GTDB lineage: Bacteria > Armatimonadota > UBA5829 > DSUL01 > DSUL01 > JAGVUD01. Next base: position 471 of record JAGVUD010000101.1, read on the forward strand.
CTCTGCTCGCTCCCGCGGGAGAGCGCGAGCATGGTGGGGGTGAGGGCGGCAAGCAGCGACATGGTGGTCATGAGGATAGGCCGCAGCCGGGTTGGCCCGGCGAGCAGAATGGCTTCGCGCCGGCTCATGCCGCGCTTGCGCAGCGTGTTCGTGTAGTCAATGAGCAGGATGGCGTTCTTGGTGACAATGCCCATCAGCATGATCATCCCGATCATGGAAATGATGCTGAGAGACTGCCCGCGCAGCACGAGCAGCAGAATGGCCCCGACAAGCGCCTGCGGCAGGCTGAACATAATGACGAGCGGGTTGAATAGCGATTCGAACAGGCCCGCCATGAGCATATACACGAGCGCCACCGCGAGGAAGAGCGACTGCAGAATGTAACCGAAGCTCTCCTGCTGAATCTCCGACGTCCCTCCCGTCCTGACCGTTGTGCTGCCCTTCGGGATGGGCGCTATCGCTTTGTCAATGCGGCGCTGCACGCTGGAGAGGTCGGCGCCCTCTTCGAGGTAGGCGCTCACGGTAACGAGACGCTGGCGGTTCTTGCGGTCTATCTTGGTGGGCGCGGCCGACAGGCGGACATCGGCGACATCCTGCAGATACACCGGGACGCCGTCGTTCGTGCCGACAATAAGCTGCTGAACGCTTTCGAGCGTCGCGCGGTCCGAAGCGTCCACCTGAACGCGTATGTTGTACTCCGTTCCTTCCACCCGGAATTTGCTGGTTGTGCTGCCTTCAACGGACGTGCGAACGGCGTCGGCGACCTGCGCCGTCGTGATGCCGCGGTCCATGGCGCGCTGGCGGTCGAGTTTGATCTCGAGCTCCGGGCGGCCGATCTTCCAGGAGGTCTCGACATCGCGGGTGCCCTCCACTTTCTGAATGGCATCCTTCACAAGCCCGGCGACGGTGTTGAGTTCCGTCATGCTGCTGCCCATAACTTCCATCGCCACGGGAGCGCCGCTCGGACCGGTATTCTCGGCGCTGTACACTTTGATCTGCGCCCCGGCGACATCTGTGAGAATCTGCTCCCGGAGCACCGCCATGACCTCATTGATGCTCCGCTTTCGTTTGGTCACATCCACGAGTTCCAGCGACACGCGGCCGTACTGCGGCCCCACATTGCCGCCCCACATGGCGCCCGATGCGCTCGAGGACCCCGCGACGGTCTGATAGTACTCGGCCTCGGGCAGCTTGCTGACGATCGTCTCCACCTTCTCCGCAATCGCAAGAGTGTGCTTGAGACTGCTGCCCGCCGGGGTTTCGATTTCGATGGCTACCTGCCCGCGGTCGGACTCGGGGAAGAACTCACCCTTCACTCTGAGGTTCACGAAGATGGTGAGCGCCGCGGCGAGAATCATGAACGCCAGCGCGATCTTCCTGTCCTTCGAGAAGATGAACCCCGAAAGCCCGAGAATGCCGACAAAGACGATGAGGTTGAACAGCCTGGGGCCCGCGCCGCCCCGCCACATGGGGGCGGACATCATGATCAGGATGGTGGTGAGCGTGACCGCGCCGATGACGAACGTCAGCCATCTGTTGTCCAGCGACCAGGCCAGAATGCGCCGGTAGCGCTCGTCTATGCGCCTGTAGAACCCTTCCAGCGCCTCGAAGCGCCGCTCCCAGAACCCGTGCCGCTCCGCTTCGTGCCGCCTCTTGCTGGTCTTCGTCTCTCTCTGGAAGAACCGGGACGCCATCATCGGGGTGAGGGTGAAGCTGACGAGAAGCGAGAACAGCGTCGCGGCCGCGACGGTGATTCCGAACGACCGGAAGAACTGCCCCACGATGCCGCCCATAAACGCAATCGGGATGAACACGACGACGTCCACCAGGGTAATGGTGACAGCGGCGAGCGCGATTTCCGTCCGTCCGTTGATGGCCGCCTCGCGCGGCGGCTCGCCCTCTTCGAGGTGGCGGTCTATGTTCTCGAGCACGACGATAGCATCGTCAACGAGGATGCCGACCGCAAGCGACAGCGCGAGCATCGTCATATAGTTCAGGGTGAACCCGAAAGCCGTCATCGGGATGAATGTCGCGATGAGCGATGTGGGTATGGCGAGCGAGACGACGAGCGTCGCGCGGAAGCTGTGCAGGAAGATGAACACGACGAGGACGACGAGCAGAATCCCCAGCATCAACTCTTTGTTCGTGTCGTGGAGCTGCTCGAGGACGAACTCGGAGTCGTCGGTCGCAATCACGAACTCGACTCCCGGAGGAAGGCTGTTCTTGAGCGCTTCAAGTTCCTTCTTCGCGCCCTCGGCGACTCCAACAGTGTTAGCGTCGGTCTGCTTCTGAACGGCGATGACGACGGTGGGCTGCCCGTTGAGGCGGGAGACTGTCGTCTGCTCCTCGACGGTATCCTGCACGGTCGCGATGTCCGTGAGGGGGATGTTCCACCCCGGGCCGCCGGTCTGGCGATCGGGGATGTGGAGGCGCATGCCCGCCACCTCTTCGGCCGACGCGAACTCGCCCACGACCCTGATCGCGTAATCCTGGCGGTCCTGCTTGATGCTGCCCCCCGGCAGGTTCAGGTTCTCGCGCTGAATAGCGGCGGAGATGTCGCTGATTGTGAGGCCGTACGCCGCGAGCCTGGAGCGGTTGACCACCACCCTGATTTCGCGCACGTCACCGCCGCTGACGCTGACCGACGCCGCGCCCCGGACACGCGCCAGGCGGTCCTTGACCACGTTGTCGGCGATGTCGCGCATCTGACGCGGCGGAACAGGGCCGCGCATACCGATGGTCAGGATAGGCATGGCGCTGAAGTCCACCTTCGCAATGCTGGGGGCTTCGATGCCATCCGGGAGCGACGAGCGGATCGCGTCCACCTTCTCGCGAACGTCGCTGGCGGCTGTGGCGGTATCGGTGCCGATCTCGAACTCGATTCCGACGACGGATATCCCGTCCTGCGACGTGGACGTCACATTCTTGACGTTTGCCGTGGAACCGACGGCGTCTTCGATGGGCTTGGAGACGAGGGTTTCGATCTCCTGCGGCCCCGCGCCCGCGTATATGGTGACGACGGACACGAAAGGAAAGTCGGTCTTGGGGCTGAGTTCAACGGGCATCCGAGCCTTCGCCACCCAACCCATCAGGATGATGGCGGTGAAGAACATCGCCGTGAGCACCGGACGCGCTATGGCTGATCGTGTAAGCATCTACTTCGTCCCGGCCTCGCCACCGGATACGACGCGCACTTCCTGCCCGTCGCGCAGGTAGGACTGCCCGCCGCGCACCACAGCGTCGCCTTCCGACACGCCCGATGTGACCTCGACGACGCCATTGCTCTTGAGGCCCGTGCCCACGGAACGCTTCCGGGCAACGCTTGTTTCCACCTCGACCATGGCGGGCTTCGCTCCTTTGCCTTTCGCGGGCGCCGCGGGCTTCTTGACCGTGCCGCGCTCGACGACATAGACGACATCGCCCTCGAGCGCCGTGAGGATCGCGTCGGCGGGGAGCGTCAGCACGTTCTGGAGCCTGCGCACCTCGATGGCCCCTTTCGCGAAGACGCCGGGCTTGAGCTCGCTGCGCGGGTCGAAAACCGACAGGCGTGCTTTGAACGACCTGTTCGATGTGGAGGCGGCCGGGTACAGCTTCACCACCCGCCCGGTGAACGTCCGTCCCGGAACGGCCTCCGACTTGATGGCCGCCATCTGCCCGAGCCTGATGCGGCCCATCTGGGTCTCGGAGACGGTCGCTTCGAAGTACACGGTGGCCGGGTTGTAGACGCGAATGAGGGGCACGCCCGGGGACACCATTTCGCCGGGCTCCACACTCCGCTCGGCCACGATCCCGGCGACGGGCGTGCGGACGCCCGCGTCGCTGACGGCCTGCCGCGCCATGGCCAGGGTGGCCTCCGACGACTGCACGGCGGCCCGGGCGGCCTTGACTTCTTCGGTGCTGATATCGCGGCGCAGCGCCTCGGCCTCGGCCTGACGCAGCCGCTCTTCGAGGGCGCGCACGTTGCTCTCGGCGGCGCGCACTTCTTCGGGCCGCGCGCCCGCCTGCACGAGCGATAGCGCTTCGCGGGCAGATTCGAGGCTGGACCGGGCGACATCGAACGCGCGCTGGTCGGCGTCGAGGCTGGCCCGCGCCACCGCGCCCTCATCGTACAGCTTCTTTGTGCGCGCAAGGTTGCTCTCGGCGTTCTCGTAGTTCGCGCGGGCGGCAGCCACCGCCGCTTCGGCCTGGCGGCGCTCCTGGGGCCGGGCGCCCTGTTTGACGACGGCAAGGTTCTCGCGGCCGGATTTCAGGGTGGCGCGCGCGGCCTGCACGCTGGCATCCGCATTGCGCGCCTGCATGGCGGCATTCGTGCGGGCCTGCGAGAGCCGGCTTCGCGCGGAGGCCAGGTCGGCTTCGGCGGAGCGCGCCTGCTGCTGGAGGTCGGAGAGCTGCTGCTGCACGACGACCGCGCCCCTGCCAACCCGGTCGCCTTCACGGAGTGGCACGGCGACGACCTTGCCGCCCATCTTCGCCGACAGCGTCACGTCCTCGAGCGCCCTGACCGTGCCCGTCACGTCCACAGTGCTCACCAGCGAGCCGCGTTCGGCTTTCACGATCTCAACGGCGGTGGCGGGAGGCGCCTCCTTCTGCGGCTTCTGTGGGCCACACCCCGGCGCGACAAGCAAAGCGCTCAAGGCCGCAAGCAGCGCGGCGATGCGATAATCCCTCATGCGGTTGTCTCCTGTCCTCAGCCGGTTCAACGGTTTTTCCCCGCCCCGGAGCCGCCCCTGCCCGGCGCCCTGGCGGGCTGCACGAACAGAGAGTCCGGCAGCCCGGTGTTGATTTTGTAGTTCGTAAACGAAAGCTCCGCCCTGCCGCTGCCGGCGGAGCCGTTGCGGCCCGGCCGGGACGGCGCGTCGGGCGCGCCCTTGAATGTTACCGTGGTTCTGGCGGGAAGCCAGTATTTGTCCTGCACCCTGCGAAAGGCGAACACCGTGGTCACAGCGCCTCCCTGCTCGCTCGTGCCCGTGAAGCCGAGCGGCAGAGCGAGCGCGCTGTCCACGAACAGGCGCAGGCTGACATCCGCCGCACGGACACCCTTTTTGGCACGAAGGGCGTATTTCGCGCAACTCTTCCCCTGAAAGGCCGCCGGCCCGAGCGGCTCGAGATCGTAGCTTGCCATCATCTCTTCGATGGGATCCCCGAGGTACAGGCCTTCCTCCGGAAGCAGCGCGAACCCCTCCTTCGCCTCCACATGCACGCGGTTGGGACGCTTGTAGTAGAGCGTCATGCGCATGTTGCTGACGGCGATCTGCTGCAGCGTGGCGTTCAGCGTGACGTCGCAGGTGTAATCTTTCACCGCGGCGAGCTGCGCTCTCATCCGGTTCAGAAGCTGGCCGGCGCCGCAGGGCGCGGCGGCAGCAAGCGCCAGAGCCAGGATGAGTATGCATGGCCTGCGGATACTCAAGTGAGAATGTCCTTTCTGACAAACACGAACGACGCGAGGGCAAAGCAGGCGGCGCAGTAAATGAGCAGCGCGGCGGCGCCCCGAGCGAATACCCGCGGGTCGAGCGGGATATCGAACACCCGCTGGAACAGGTCGGCATACGATGTGAACAGACAAGGCTTCACAGCATGGAAATACGGTATCTCGCCCATTGAGCCGAACGTCAGCAGGCAGATCAGGGTCGCCCCCACGGGAAAGAGCGAGCTGGTCACGAAGACCGAAAACAGGAACGCAAGAGACGTGACGGACAGGAGGTACACGGCCGCCGATGCGTAGGCGATGAGCAGGCGCTGGATGCCTTCCGCCATGCCGAAATACTTGATGCCGCCCCCGTAGCTGACCAGCCCGCCCTGTCCGAAGACGGCCCACCCCAGCAGATAGGCCGAAACCGCGAGGAATACGGGCAGACACACCGCGTAAGTAAGCGCCACCAGATACTTGGCTAGCAGCAGGCGGAAGCGGTCCACCGGGCGCGCGAGCAGCGTTCTCAGCGTTCCGTCGGCGGCTTCGCCCGATATCTGGTCGCCCGCGACGAGGCTGACAAACAGAGGCATAAAAAGGAACACAGTGGGGGGCAGCACGACCCGCGCTATGAACGAGGCGTTGACGGGAGACCCGATGACGCTGATGTTCCCGCCGCCGATGAAGCCGGTGAACTCCCCTTCAATGCCGCCGTACTTGAGCCCGATCACCGTGGGGATGAGGATGGCAAGCATCCCGAGCGGCCCGATGTACGTCCGCCCTCGGCGCAGCAGCTTTCCGAGTTCCATTGCCGCCAGCCTGGGGACGCTCACGCCTTCTCCTCTCTCATAACCTTGAGGTAGAAGTCCTCAAGCGACTGGCGGCGCCCCTCGATGGCGCTCACGTTGAAGCCCTGCTCAACGAGCAGGCGGTTCAGGCCGGCAATCGCTCCCTGCTGCGCGCTGAGAGCGAACCTGGGCCCGTCCACCCAGAGCACCGTGACCCCTTCCTGCCGCGAGAGCAGATCGGCCGCCTCGCTCGCGCG
>JAGVUD010000306.1 GCA_019136435.1 Armatimonadota bacterium
GTTGAAGTCCCGATCGGGGAGTTCTTCGGGCTGGGCCACGGGAAATACTACGACGTGCATTCACTCCCGTTCGAGACGGGCAACAGGCGCGGCTACAACTGCTTTTTCCCGATGCCGTTCCGGCAGCGGTGCCGGATCACGTTCACGAACAGCCCCTCGCACGAGCTGCGGCGGCTCTTCTATCACATCAACTACAAGAAGGTGAAGGGGCTGCCGGGAGACGCCCTGTACTTCCACGCTCAATACCGCCAGGCGAAGCCCGTCAGCGGCGGGAACTACACGATTCTGGAGGCGAAGGGGCGCGGGCACTTCGTGGGACTGTTCTACTACAACAGAACGAACGCGCCCGGATGGTGGGGCGACGGCGGCGAGCAGATCACAGTTGACGGGCGCGCGGTGCCAGGGACGGGTCAGGAGGACTACTTCGGGCAGGGCTGGAGTTTCGGCAAGGGCGAGAACGGGCTTCGCTTCGGATCGCCGCTGTACGAGTCCGGGGACAAGCCCGAACTGGCGGATAACGCGTTCTACCGTTTTCACATCGAAGACCCGATTCCGTTTCGGGAGTCCTTCTCGATGACGATGAAGCACGGCGCGGCAAACGAGCGCGGGGATGACTACTCGACTGTCGCGTTCTGGTACCAGACGGAGCCCCACATTCGGTTTCCACAGCTTCCCCCGGCAGACAGGCGCTACCCTTCGCGGCCGGACGCGCCCGCAGGCCCGGCGGGCGGTGCTGGCGGCATTCCCGGGGCGGCCATTGAGAAATAGCGGGCGGGCGCGAGGGAAAAAACGCCGTGTCCGTGCGATCTTGCACGCCGCCAAATGCTCATGCGTCTTGCTTGTGAAATCGCGGAGGTGCTATACTCGGTTGCAGCAGCGTTCCCGGGCGGACGCCGCGGGGACCTTCGGTTGAGTTGCGAGGGTCCGGCTCTCGACAGAACAGGAGAGCGTCTTCGGGGCGGGCGCCCCGGTTGCCCGGTTCGTTTTCGCACAGCGCGCCGTTTGCGGCAGCAATAATCCATTCATTCTAGCTATGCGGAATCAGAACATGGGAGCGTTCTTCTGACATATGATCGGGATTGACGTGGCAGACAGCGAGCGGCGCCTCGAGGAGGCGATCAACCACAAAGTTCAGGGCGAGTACGACGAGGCTATTGCGATCCTCGAAAACGTGCTCGCCAGCGACCCGGACCATGTCGAGGCACATCGCCAGCTTGGGCTGATCTACGGGTTCCAGGGCTTGTTCGACGAGAGCGTCGAGGCGCTTGAAAAGGCGGTTGGACTTGACGACTCGCGCGCGGACATTCTCTGCGACCTTGCGATGACTCACGCAATGCTCGGGATGTTTGACGAGGCGAAGCCGGAATTCGAGAAGGTTCTGGCGATGGACCCCGAGAACAAGGTAGCTCAGCAGCAGATGGTTTACTTTGCTGACATGGCTGCCCTATAGCAGGCGGCGGGGCCGAAGAGGCTGCCCGCCCGGAGATTCGAACCAACCAATACGCGGAGGATACGAATGGCCAATCTGAACGAGCTGGCCGAGGCTATCATCAAGGGGAAGGCCCCGGTGGCCAAAGAGCTCACCGAGCAAGCGATTGCTGAGGGCGTCAGCCCCCAGGAGATTTTGAACGACGGCCTCGTCGCGGGGATGTCGGTGGTAGGACAGAAGTTCAAGGCGAACGAGTTCTACGTGCCGGAAGTCCTGATCGCCGCACGGGCGATGCAGGGCGCCATGCAGACGCTGAAGCCGGCGCTGGCGGAGACAGGCGCCCAGCCTATCGGGCGCGTCGTTATCGGCACGGTGCAGGGCGACCTGCACGACATCGGCAAGAACCTCGTCGCGATGATGCTGGAAGGCGCGGGCTTCGAGATCTACGACCTCGGGGTGGACGTGACGCCTGAGAAGTTCCTCGAAGAGGCGATGATGTCCGGCGCGACAATCGTCGGGATGTCGGCGCTTCTGACCACCACCATGCCCGCGATGGAGAAAACCATCCAGCACATCCGCGAGCAGGCGGACGGCGAGGGCATCAAGGTTATGATCGGCGGCGCCCCGGTGACCGAGGAGTTCGCGAACAAGATCGGGGCGGACGGATATGCTCCGGACGCGGCCAGCGCGGTGGACGTGGCCAAGACCCTGGTCGCCGCGTGAGGCGCGGGCGCATTCGCACGCAGACGATGTGAGCAAACGAGCCTGCCGGGCGACCGGCAGGCTCTGCTTTTCGGGCGGAACAGGACAGGTGGCGAACACAGCGGAAGTCACACGTGAGCAGCTTGCGGGCGGGATTCGGGCGATGGGGGTGCGGCCGGGAGACCTGCTGCTCGTCCACAGTTCGCTTTCGAGCTTCGGGCGGATGGCGGGAGGAGCAGAAGCCGCCGCGCGGGCGCTCGTTGACGCGGTGAGACCGGACGGGACGGCGTTCGTTCCCGTGTTCTACTGGGGAGACGAGCCGTTCGACCCCGAGACGACCCCTTCACACGTCGGCGCGATTACGGAAGCATTCCGGAAGCTCCCCGGCGCCAGGCGCAGCCTCTGCCCGAGCCACTCGGTGTGCGGCATCGGCCCGGCAGCGGCGGAGATGTTCGCGGGTCACGACCGGGCCCACCCCTTTGGCGAAGGCAGCCCATTGTGGCGTCTGCTGGAGCGCAACTGCCACGTGCTGCTCATCGGATGTGACCACCGCTCGAGTTCGATGATCCATGTGGCCGAGGAGAAGGAGGGCGTGCGGTATCTTGACCGGCAGCGCACGGTGCTGGTCAGAACGGAGGATGGGGCGAGGCAGGTCACACTGCGCAGGCCGGGGTGCAGCCGGGGTTTTGGCGCGGTGGACGCGCCGATGAGAGCCGCCGGAATGATCAGCGAGTCTGCAGTCGGCCCATCACGGCTTCTGCTGATGAAGGCGCACGATCTGGTGGAGACAGCGCGGGCGATTCTGAAGGAGGATCCCGCGGGGCTGCTCTGCGGGCTGGACGATTGTGAGGGCTGCCGCGAGGCGCGGCGGATGATCGGGGAGGCGTGAGATTCAGAGGAACCAGGTGGACACGATGAAAGCTGGAACAGCAAAGATAGCGATTACGCCGGAGGGCGTTGTGGACCTGTCGGGCTTCGGGGCGCGGGAGCAACCGTCGGTCGGGGTGCACGACGACATCTTCGCGCGGTGCGTGGCGCTGGAGCAGGACGGGAGGAAACTCGCCATCTGCTCGCTCGAGATTCTCGGCCTGGACTTCGAGCAGGTGGACTGGCTGCGCGGCGAGCTTGCGCAGGATGGCTACCGGCCCGAAAACCTGCTCTTCTGCGGGACGCATACGCACGGGGGACCGGCGGTGCAGTCGCTGCGCCTGTGCGGAACGGCGTCGCCGGCCTACGAGAAGCAGCTCCTGAAGGCGATCGTGAAGGCTGTCCGCGAGGCCGGCAAACAGATGAAGGAGTGCCGCGTCAACGTGGGGGCGGCGCCGTGCGCTCTGGGAGTCAATCGCCGCAAGCCGGGCGTCACCGGAACACAACTCGAGCCTAACCCCGGAGGCGATACGGATCCGGAGCTGGTGGCGGCGCAGATCCGCTCTTTCAACGGCGAGCCGATTGCGACGATCTTCAACTACGCCTGCCACGCCGTCATACTGGGCGGCGACAACAGGCTGGTGACCGGAGACTGGCCCGGCGCGGCGATGGAGAAGCTGCAGTCAGATGGCTTCGGGCTGACGCTCTTTCTGCAGGGATGCTGCGGCGATGTGAACCCGGTCATCCGCGGCACGTGGGAGCACAGAGAGAAGGCGGCCGAGATGGCTGTCGCGGCGGTTCGCGAAGCCCTCGAACACGCCTCGGACGCCGCCGAAGGCGGGGCGGCAGGCGCGATGTATCCGGTGTCGTTGCCACTGCTTCCGAACCCGAGCGACGAAGAGCTTCGGGCGCGGCTGGACGAAATCAACGCTCTTGCGCCGGATCAGCGGGGCTTCGCGGAATGGCGGGACCTGATCTGGTGCGCGGACGTGATCAACGCGCCGGAGAAGTCGCGCCGGACGGAGCTTCCGATTGCGACCGGCGAACTACGCATCGGCGATCTGGTCATCGCCTGGCTTCCGGCCGAAGCCTTCAGCGCCTATTCGAGAGCGATCAAGGCGGCGAGGACACCCGGCAAGACCATGGTTGCTGCGTACACGAACGGCAACATCGGCTACCTGCCGACCGCGGCGGCATACAGCGAGGGCGGCTATGAGGTGCATGACGCCTACCGCTACTACGCGTACCAGATGATCGCGCCGGAATCGGAGGACCTCGTTCTGGAGACGTTCGGGGCAGCCTGACCGGGCCCCGCGTCCGCCGTGAGGGTCCCGCACGGCATGTCTGACCCTCACGGCCTACCCATCTTTTCACTTGCCCTTGACATGACGCGCGCTTGCATGATATCATTACAATATCACTACGATATTAAGGAGGGCACTATGTCGAGTGAAGTTGAAGCCCGGGCGTATCCGGGTTGGCCGTTGCTGGTTCTTGACATCGTTCTGTTTGTTGCGGCCGGCTGGTTGTTCTACTGGATGGCGCGGCAGAGTTCGCTGGGAACACAGCTGCCGCTGGGGTATCTGATCCCGCTGGACATCCTGTTGTTGATCGCGGCGGTGCTGATCGCAATCGGGTTCTTCGTCATCGAGCCGAACGGCAGCAAAGTGGTTCTGCTCTTCGGCAGCTACAAGGGGACGGTCAAGCAGGCGGGGTTTCACTGGTGGAACCCGTTCATGGTGCGGCGGCCGGTATCGCTCAGGGCGCGCACGCTGAACGGCGAGAAGCTGAAGGTGAACGACCTTGCGGGAAACCCGGTCGAGATCGCGGCGGTCGTCGTCTGGCGCGTGCACGATACGTTCAAGGCTATGTTCGAGGTTGACCGGTACGAGCAGTACGTGGACATGCAGAGCGAGACCGCCGTGCGGCATCTGGCGTCCTCGTATCCGTACGACGCGGATGACGATACCCTGTCGCTGCGGCGCAACGCGGACGACGTCTCGAAGAACCTGCAGGCCGAGCTTCAGGACAGGCTGGCCCGCGCGGGCGTGGAGGTGATGGAGGCGCGGCTCAGCCACCTGGCGTACGCCCCCGAGATCGCGGGAGCGATGCTGCGCAGGCAGCAGGCGTCGGCTATCATCGCGGCCCGCCAGCGCATCGTTGAGGGTGCGGTCGGGATGGTCGAAATGGCGCTCGACAGGCTGGACGAGTATGGCAAGCTGAAGCTGGACGACGAGCGTAAGGCCTCGATGATCTCGAATCTGCTGGTGGTGCTGTGCAGCGAGCATGCGGCGCAGCCGGTTGTCAACGCCGGGACGCTCTATCCGTGATGCGAGATGGCTGACAAGAAGTCGTTTGTGCTGCGGATCAACCGGGAGCTTTGGGATGAGTTGAGAAAGCTGGCCGCCGCCGAGTTCCGGAGCGTAAACGGGCAGATAGAGTATATGCTTCAGGACGCCGTGCGCCGCCGGGGGCGCCGGGGGCGCGGCGATGAAGACGAGCAGCCCGACAACTGAAGGCGTGCACGAAGACGGGGCGTGAGACAATCACGCCCCGTCTGGCGTCTGGTTCGGATCAGGCCTTGCCCTGGTTCGCCACGGCGGCCGCGGCGGCGGCGATGGCCTCGGGGTCGCCCAGATAGTAGTGCGTCAGCGGCTTGAGATCGTCGTCCAGCTCATACACGAGCGGGATGCCGGTGGGGATGTTGAGCCCCACGATCTCTTCGTCCGAGACGTTGTCGAGATACTTCACCAGCGCGCGCAGGCTGTTGCCGTGCGCCGCAATGACGACCCTCTTGCCGGCCTTGATGGCGGGCGCGATGTCGCCATGCCAGTACGGCAGGAAGCGCGCGACGGTATCCTTGAGGCACTCGGTGAGCGGAAGCTCTTCGGGCGTGAGGTCCGCGTAGCGCCGATCGTGGCCGGGGAACCGCTCGTCGGAGGGCTCGAGTTCGGGCGGCGGGATGTCGTAGCTGCGCCGCCAGATCAGCACCTGGTCCTCGCCGAACTTCGCCGCCGTCTCCGACTTGTTCAGCCCCTGCAGCGCTCCGTAGTGGCGTTCGTTCAGCCGCCACGACTTGACGACGGGAATCCAGAGCAGGTCCATCTCCTCCTGCACGAGCCACAGCGTGCGGATGGCGCGCTTGAGGACGCTGGTGAAGGCGACGTCGAACGTGTAGCCTTCCTCGCGCAGCAGCTTTCCGCCGGCTTTGGCCTCGCCGACGCCCTTCTCCGACAGATCAACATCCGTCCATCCGGTGAACCGGTTCTCCTTGTTCCACGCGCTCTCGCCGTGTCTGATCAGAACTACCTTCTGCATGAATTCGTTACCTCTCCGTTACTGCCCGGGCGGCGCCCAATCGAGCCCGCTCGCACAGGATATTACCTCGAAAACCTGACCGTTGTGCGCAAGAAGCCGGCCTTCATCGTCCACTCCTGCTGCTTCCACGACGCGCTCCGTTTCGCCTTCCCGCACGCGCACCCTGCTGCCCGGCGTGCAGTCGAGCAGCCGCCATCGCGTCAGCACCCGGTCGAGGGCGGGAAGAAGACGCGAGACTTCGTCCCATTTCGCAAGG
>JAGVUD010000026.1 GCA_019136435.1 Armatimonadota bacterium
GAAGTCCACGCTGGCGATGTGAGGATGGCTGGTCGAATCGAAGGCGATCGAGAGGCTGTTGGCAATGTCACCACCGCCGTCAATCAGGACGGGCGGATCCCACGCCACAGAGGCAGCGAAGACCGCAGGCATCTCCGGCACGCCGAGCACACCAGCCAGCAGCAACGCAACAACCGAGAAAGAGCAGATCCGCATCAAAGTCACCCTCCTTTTGAAGGGGATCGCGCCTCATCTCATTACGGGGTGCTGACTGTATTATGAGCACAAAAGCGCCCGGTTGTCCAAATCTCAGAACAGCCGGAACAGTCGCGGGAGCTTTCCTTGTGCTCGAAGCGGTCAACCTTAGCACAGGATTTACCTGCCGCTTCCGGCCGGCAGTATGGTAAACTTGGAGGGTGGGAAGAAACGCGCTGACAGTCGCGCGGCTCCCACGCATCACTGAAACGAAAGATCGGGGGAGAGCAATGGATACGACTTCTACTCGCGGGCGCGGGCTTCGCGCGTGGGCTGTGCTGGCAGCGATTCTCTGCATTGCGGGGGGTATGCTTGCCGCCCTGCCTTCACCGGCCGCCGCGGCCGACATCACCATTTACGTGGACACCAGGGCGATTGACGCACGCACCGACCTGACTGCGACCGAAAAGGACGAGGTCAAGGCGGCAATAAAGGAGGAGATCAAACGCAATCTGGAAACCGCCTTCGGGCCGGGCAAGGTGGAGGTGACGGACAAGCCCTCGGACAAGAAGAAGGCCAACCGCACGGTCACCATCAAGAACGATCTGGGCACCGGAACCGATAAAGACGGGAATACGACCCACCACTGGGGCGAATGGGTGCACGGCAGCAGCAACACCACGGTTCACCTGAAGAACTACATGGAACGGTGGGGAAGCGAATACAAGACCGGAACCCCTCCAAAGTGGAACACGTCACGACTCGGCAAGGCTATCGGCACCACCGCCGCGCACGAGTTGGCGCACAGCTTCTCGGCCGGGCACGATGACAAGAACACGAACAAGATGAACACCGCCAACAGCGCGAAAGAGCTGGGGGACGGTCTCAACCTCAATGATGCCGCGAAGAAAACGCTGACCGAGAACAAGGCCAACCCACCCTGCAAGGCGGTTACAAACTACAGCACGGAATGCTGCATCGCGAGCTGGTGGTCGGACCCGTTGACAGCGCCGGATCACGAGCTGCATGAGACCGGTTCGATTACCACGCTGGCCACATTCGGCGGGCCTATGGCCCCGATGTTCGACTTCGGATGGTGGGGACCGGACGCGGACAGGGGCGCAACGGACGGGAATCCCTGGGGCAACTTCGTCTTCAAGAGCACTATGAACGGCAGCCTCACCGACGCTCCGACGATCACGTTCTTCGACGGGTGGACAGCGCATTTCGTGCTCCGGGGCCGAACCGGCACCATTTACGAAGGGCAGCTTTTACCCGTGCCGCCCGGTGACATGGTGCTGACAAACCCGATAGTGCGGCCCGACGGGAGTGAGGTCTTTCGCGAGATACACCTTTCGTGGGAGATTGACGGACTGCCCGGACCTGATGTGAGCGCCTTCATGACTACCGAGGCATTTGGCCCGCTCAGCCCGCTGTTCTCGGGCTTCAGGAAGGCCATCGCCGTTGCGGAGCCTGTTTCGGCGGGACAGGCCAAAGCGCTTGCCGAAGGTTCCTACGCCACGCTTGCGGACGCGACAGTCACGCGGATGTTCGGCGATCACTTCTATGTGGAGCCCCGGGACAGGTCGGCGGGGATTCGCGTGGAATGGTGGTCTGAGGCGCCGGTTGCGCTGCAGGAAGGCTTCGGCGTCCGGCTGCGTGGCGTCGTCTGCACAAGTGCGAACGGCGAACGTCTGCTGCGCGCCGACCCGGCGTACGTGCAGATCGTCCCATCGCCGCTGATAGTCCCGCTCGGGATGGCAAACGGATCCGTCGGTGGGGGAGACTTCCTGTTCGAGGCCGGCCTGTGGCCTTCAGGACAGGAAGGCATCCCGGGAATGCACGGCGCGAACAACACAGGGCTGCTTGTGCGCACGTGGGGACGAGTGACGGAGATTGACCCGGCGCCGCTGCCCGAGTTCCCGAAATGGCTGCGGATCGAAGACGGATCCCGGCGGAATATCAAGTGCACCGTGACGGAAGAGATCCTGCTCAGCCCGATCTGGCTCGGCAGATTCGTCTCGGTCACAGGCATCAGTTCGTGCGAACGTGACGCAGCGGAGCAACTCGTGCCGATCGTCAAGCTGAAGCGCCCGGACGACCTGCTCTCGCTGGAATAGCAGCCGCGTGCACCAGCAAACTCTATGATCGAAATGAGCAGCCGCCGCGCAGCACCCGGGCATTGAAGGCTATAATGCTCAAGGGAAGGCGCCGCCAACCCTGGCGCGCGCCGAAGGAGGGACAAATGAAGCGAATCACTGCTTGCGCGGCGGCCGCTGTTCTTTGGCTCGCTGCCTCTCACACAGTCTGGTGCCAGAGCATCGGGAACGCGAAGCTGCTGGCGAACGGTCAGGTTGTTGAGATCGAATCCGTCGTGGTCACCGCGGTCAAACCCGGCTTCTTCTACGTGGAGCAGCCCGACCGCTCGGCCGGCATCCGTGTACAGTCCGCATACACTCCATCGGTTGGCTCATCGCTGCTGGTTATCGGGACGATGGCGGCAAACGTGGACGGAGAGCGCTATGTCGCGGCTTCGTTCTTGACCGAGGGCCCGGGGCAGCCCGTGTCTCCGGTCGCTGTTTCATGCAGCGAACTGGGGGGAGGGAACTTCGGGGACATCGAGACCGGAGGGCAGATTGGCGTTGACGGCGGCGAGGGCCTGAACAACGTCGGGCTGCTGGTGAGCATAAGCGGCGCTTTCGCGATCGTTGACGAGTCAACCTTCACGATTGACGACGGCTCCGGCGCGCATGTCTGGTGCGAGTCACCGGGCGGACGGCTGAACTCGTCGTGGCTCAGGGTTCGCGCCACCGGCATCTGCACGCTGGAAAAAGGGCGCACCGTCAGGGCGAAGCTTCTCGCGACAGACATCGAGGTGCTGGTAAACGGCACGTACGAGGCCCCGATGGCAAGCGTTCCGGCGACCTGCTGCTTCCAGATGGGCAACTCGCACGACTACGACGACTACACCGCTTACAACAACGGCCTTGCACTGAACGAGCCGCAGCACACTGTCGCCATGTCCGCATACACGATAAGCGAGCACGAGGTGACACGCGGGGAATACCTGCTGTTCATGCTGTCGGGCGGATACGCGAACCCGGCCTTGTGGTCCGCGGACGGCTGGACATGGAAGACCAGCGTCAACCGCACGAAGCCTGACATGTGGGACCCGTTTCAGAACTGGGGAACTGGCCCACAATTCACGCAGACGAGCGACCATCCGGTCATCGGGGTGACGTACTACGAGGCCGAGGCGTTTAGCCACTGGGCAGGAGGGGAACTGCCAACCGAGGCTCAGTGGGAGTACGCAGCTCGAGGGGCTTCCGGGCAGATCTATCCGTGGCACGACTTCTGGGACCTGTATCGCTGCAACAGCTTCAGCGACCCGTATTTCCCGGGCTTCGTGACGGCTCCCGTCGGCTCGTTCAGTGGAGGAGAGAGCTTTGCGGGGTGCCTGGACATGGCGGGCAATGTTCAGGAGTGGTGCCGCGACTGGTACGCGGATGACTACGGGCCGTGGGTTGCCGATCCGGCCGGCCCGGCTTCTGGCACACAGCGCGTTCTGAAGGGAAGCTGGTTCGCGGCGACGAACTACGCATCGTACTATCCGTTCCGTTGTGCTGCACGCCGCGGCGCCCCGGCAGATGCGGAAGGCTTCGCGACCGGCTTTCGAGTTGTAAAGTAGCCTGCGGGAAGCTGTACGTTCTTGCAGGAGACGGCAGATCGGGCCGGCCTGACGCTATGTGACGGCGTGCGCGATTGTCAGGCTGAAACGCGCGCACGGCCTGCTCCCGCTGAAAGGTTATCCGGAAAAGGGAGCCGCGGACCCGGCTGACGATCTGGGAATGCCCGGCCCCCAGCGTCGGATCGGGGCCAGAGGCTTCTCCTGCTGCGAGGCGGCTCCGGACGCGCCTGTGCTGAAACCGTCCAACTTCCGGGTCTCGATGCGCTCGCCCAGCGCCCTCTCGATGGCCCAAACCGTGGCGTGGTCCTCCGGCGTAACGAGAGTCAGCGCATCGCCTTCCCGCTGAGCCCTGCCCGTCCGCCCGATGCGGTGGATATACGAGTCCGGGCCATCCGGCATGTCGTAGTTGATGACGTGGGAGATGGTGTTGATATCGAGCCCTCTGGCGGCGATGTCGGTGGCCACCATCACCCGGCAGCGCCCGGAGCGGAAATCCTCCAGGGCGCGCTGGCGCTGGCCCTGCGACTTGTCGGAATGCAGAGATGCCGTGGCGAATCCTGCGTCAGCAACGTGTTTGGCGAGCCGCTCAGCGCGATGCCGCGTCCGCGTGAAAACCAGCACCCCGCCCGCGTCCGACCTCTTGAGCAACTCCAGCAACACAGGAGTCTTGAGCTTCTGCGGGCACGGACACAGCGCGTGCGCGATGGTGCGCGGCGGCGCGCACACATCAGCCTCCACGCGCACAGGATCGCGAAGCGCGCCGGAGGCGAGCTTTTCGAGTTCGGGCGCGAACGTAGCGGAGAAGAGCATCGTCTGGCGCTCGGACGGCAGGAAGCGCAGAATGCGCCGGATCTGAGGCAGAAAGCCCATATCGAGCATTCTGTCGGCCTCGTCCAGGACCAGTGTGTCCAGCGCCCCCAGGTTGGTGTTCTTGCGCTCGATGTGGTCCAGCAGGCGTCCCGGACAGGCGACAATGATCTCCACGCCGTCTCGGAGGGCTCGCTCCTGCGGCTTCATGTTTACGCCGCCGTAGACTGACGCGACTCGTATCTTCGTGTAGCGGGACAGGCTCTTGACAGCAGCC
The DNA here is from genome assembly GCA_019136435.1 of Armatimonadota bacterium. Classification (GTDB taxonomy): domain Bacteria; phylum Armatimonadota; class UBA5829; order DSUL01; family DSUL01; genus JAGVUD01. The sequence goes on from JAGVUD010000026.1 coordinate 4,947, forward strand.
GTGATCTGCTCGGCGAGTTCGCGGGTGGGAGTCACGACGAGGGCTCGTGTGCCGGACGCCCCACCCTGCGTGTTCAGCAGCCGGTGCAGGATGGGCAGCACGAAAGCGGCGGTCTTGCCGGTGCCCGTCTGAGCCGTGCCGATGAGGTCGCGGCCGCTGAGCGCGAGCGGAATGGCGGCAGACTGCACGGCCGTCGGCGTATCGAACCCGGCCTCGCTGACAGCATGATCCAGTCGCGAGTCGAGATGGAAATCGCCGAACGGAGAAACCGCTGCATCCGGCATCGCCTGGCCGTCGCGGTGCCTGGCCAGACAATCCGGGCAGCGCGTCGGCCGCGAGAAACCACGCCCGACGGAGGACTTGCCTCGACGGGGTGTGAAGACAAACTGCTGCCCGCAGTCGCGGCAGACATGGAAACGGACCTGAGAACTCAACCGAAACTCCTCTGTATGGGTGTAGATGAAAATGTCTTCGAGGAGTGAAGCTGAAGAGCTAGCGGAACCGAACTGAGTCGGGAACGAGCAGGCAGGCGCCAAACCAACGAAGTAATACTGCATCATTCTATCACAATCAGGCTGCGAGCGCTTGCCAGACGGCCAGATCGAGCGGAGAGCGTTTGCCCTGCTTTTTGTGAGCGTGCTATAATCAGCCGTCATTCGGCCCTTCGGATGCGCGGCCGCCGCGCGTCTGGCGGCACACCATACTCAGCATTCCCGGAGGTTCTTCGCGCTTGATCGACACCAGCGATTTCAGAAACGGCCTGCACATCATCCAGGACAACGACATCTTCACGATTGTCGAGTTCCAGCACGTAAAGCCCGGCAAGGGCGGCGCATTCGTGAGAACGAAGCTCAAGAACCTGCGCACAGGGGCGACCGTTGACAAGACGTTCCGCGCCGGAGAGCGCATGGAGCAGGCCATCGTCGAGAAGAAGCCGATGCAGTACCTCTACAGCCAGGACGACGAATACGTCTTCATGGACATGGAGACCTTCGACCAGATGACCGTGCCCGGTTCGCTTATCGGCGCCCAGGTCAAATACCTGAAGGAGAACAGCGAGGTTTCGGCGGTCTCTCACGACGGGGCCATTATCGGCGTGGATATGCCGTTTTTCGTCGAGCTGGAAGTGACCGAAACCGACCCCGGCGTGCGCGGAGACACGGCGTCCGGCGGCTCGAAGCCAGCCACGCTCGAGACCGGCGCCGTGGTACAGGTGCCCTTCTTCATTAATATCGGCGACAAGATCAAGGTGGACATCCGCTCGGACAGCTACCTGGAGCGCGTCCGCTAGGGTCCGCCGTTTTTTCGATCGCATTCGGAGCAAAATGGCGACACAGCCCGGCGATGCCGGAAACAGAGGGAGCAAGGCAGGCAGCGCGGCGATAGACCGCAACGCGCTGGATGTCGTGCTGACGGTCATCTGCGATTGGGCGTTGAGGCTCGGAGCCCTCGCTCTGATTCTATCGGTCGTCTATCTGGCCTACGGACGTTTCTCCGGCCCAGGAGCGGGAGCGGCGCTATCGGAGGCGGACAGAGCCCGCTTCTACGGCAACTACCTGCTTGCGCTCCGCCTGCTGGTGTGGGGGATGGGGCTTGCGGCTGCCGCCATCGCCTATCTCTACAG
>JAGVUD010000456.1 GCA_019136435.1 Armatimonadota bacterium
TTGCCACAAACCTGACCGGCATGTTCCTCACAAATGCGGCGGCGCTGAAGGACATGGTCGAGAGCGGCGGGGACATTGTGAACGTGCTGTCCATGTCATCTACCATCGCCCTGCCGGGGTCAGCGGCGTACACTGCGTCCAAGTACGGGGCTCTCGGCCTCACGCGAGCGCTGAGCGCCGAGTACCGCTCGCGGGGCATCCGCATATCGGCGGTTCTGCCCGGAGCGACGGGGACATCGTTGTGGGACTACGCCGGTTCGAATCTGGACCGGAGCCGCATGATGACGCCTCAGGATGTCGCGGACGCCGTTATGTGGGCGCTTGAGCGGCCTGCGTCGGCGCATGTGGACGAGATACGCATCATGCCGCCGGACGGAGTGCTGTAGCCGGGTGCTTTGCGGTTTTCGACTGCTGGCATTACTATAGCTGAAGGAGAAGATCACGATGGCACCCATTTCACTGGCTGACAGCCTCACCGAGAAACTCGCAGCTATCGTGGGGCCCGAAAACGTCGCGCGGACTGCTACAGACCGTCTCGTGTACGAGGTTGACGCTTTTACGATGGCGAAGCAGCCTCCCGCCGCCGTTGTGCATCCCGGCTCCACGGAGGAAGTGCAGGAGATCGTGCGCCTTGCGAACCGTGAAGGTATACCGTTCGTGGCGCGGGGTGCGGGCACCGGATTGTCGGGCGGGGCTCTGGTTCACGCGGGGGGCATCGTGATATCTCTCACGAGGATGCGCCGCATTCTCGATATTGATATCCGCAACAGACGAGCGACCGCCGAAGCCGGCGTAGTGAACCTGCGACTGACTCAGCAGGTTGTTGGCAGGCACTTCCACTATGCTCCCGACCCGTCGTCGCAGATGGCGTGTACGCTGGGCGGCAACGTCGCAGAGAACGCCGGTGGGCCGCACACGCTCAAGTACGGCGTTACCACGAACCACCTTCTGGGACTGAAGATGGTACTGGGCAACGGCGAGATCCTCGACATCCCCGGCGACACCGACGAACCCGCCGGGTACGATCTGCTCGGCATCATCGCGGGTTCCGAAGGGACCTTCGGCATAGTTACCGAGGTGACGGTTAGGCTCACGAGGCTCCCCGAAGCAGCACAGACCGCCCTGGTTGTCTTTTCGTCTGTCGCCGATGCCACCAGGTGCGTCTCGGATATCATCGCGGCCGGAGTTGTCCCGGCAGCGCTTGAGTTGATGGACGCCACGATAATCAAGTCCGTCGAGGGGGCCTTTCATTTCGGCTTCCCGCTCGACGCGGGGGCGGTGCTGATGCGGGAGGTGCGCGTGGCCAGGGACGAGAACGAGCGTGAGCGGCTGTGGATGTGCAGAAAGAAGGCCGTGGGCACACTGGGTCGCATCGCACCCAGCCACTGCACTATGGACGGCGTCATTCCGCGAAGCAAGCTGCCGGATGTTCTCGAACTGATCGCTGACGTTGCCGAGCGTCACAACCTGCTCATTGCGAACCTCTTCCATGCTGGCGATGGCAGCCTGCATCCGTTGATTCTCTTCGATGAGAGGAATCCGGAGGAGGTGGAGCGCGTGCAGAAAGCTGGCGGCGAAGTCCTGAAGGCCTGCGTCGAAGTGGGGGGCACGATCACCGGTGAGCACGGCGTGGGCGTGGAAAAGCTTGAGTACATGAGGTTTGTCTTCTCAGAAAACGACATCGACACGATGGCAAGGATCAGGGATGTGTTCAATCCCGCCCGGCTCTGCAACCCGGACAAGGTGGTGCCCCCGGCGGCTGGCTTGCTCGAACAAGCCGAAGGTGTGAATTGACCGCGGACCAGCACTTCGCCCAGCTTCAGGGCATACTCGGATCGGGCAATGTTCTGGGGCCAGAAGCGGCAGCCGGGTTACGTGTGTCGGGCTGCACTCCCGCAGTTGCGGTGGTGCTGCCGGGGTCTGTTGAGGAAGTTCAGGCAGTCATCCGATTCTGCGCCGAGCAGCGTCTGAGTGTGATCCCCTCCGGCGGCGGCGCGATGCTGAGCCAGGGCGGCCGCCCTGATTCGTATGACGTGGCGCTTTCCACCAGACGCCTGACCGCGGTGACAGACTATCAGCCGGAGAACCTTGTTTTCGCCTCCGAGCCCGGTGTTACGGGATCGGCCGTCGCGTCGCTTCTCGAGGAACACCGGCAACTCCTGACGCTGGATCCACCGCTGTTCGCCAGGAGCACCATGGGTGGAATCGCGGCCGCAAGGGCCTGCGGCCCTTCCAGATTTCAGTACGGCACCCCTCGGGACCTCGTCATCGGAATCACCGTGGTGGATGCGGCTGGCGAGCTCGTGAAGGCGGGCGGCAAGGTGGTCAAGAGCGTGTCGGGCTACGACCTGTGCAAGCTCTACACGGGCAGTATGGGCACGCTCGGCGTGATCGTCGAAGCTGTTTACCGCCTCTCGCCGCTGCCCGAGCAGTCGTGCGCCCTGGTGTTCGGCCTGGACGAGTGGGGGCAGGCTGACGATATTACGGCACGATTGCTTGACT
>JAGVUD010000123.1 GCA_019136435.1 Armatimonadota bacterium
GAGGGGCGTGGACGATCTCCTGCGCTGCCTCGCAGACAAGGAGTCCGGGGACGGCGAAGACGCCAGCGTAAAGCCGGGAATTGTCCTGAACGCCGCCGTCACCGCCGCCGCCGTGGTGCCTCCGGGCGGCGAAGCGGCGATTCCGCTCTTCCTCACGTGGCGGTTCCCGAACTACTACTTCAGCGGCCGCAACATCGGCAACCGCTATGCCGCCCGCTGGAAGGGCGCCGCGCGCGTGGCGGAGGAACTGGCGGCGCGGTTCGATGACCTGCGCGAGAGCACCCATCGTTACCGCAGCACACTCTACGAAACGAGCCTGCCCTACTGGCTCATAGACTGCCTGTCGAGCCAGTCGTCCACCATCCGCAGCGAGGTCTGCGTGTGGACGGGCGAAGACGCGTTCGCGGGGTTCGAGGGCTCGGGCGGGTGCTGCCCCATGAACTGCTCGCACGTCTGGGGATACGAGCAGACTCTGGCGTCTCTGTTCCCCGATCTGGAGCGCCGCATGCGCAACGCCGACCTCAAGCACCAGCAGAACGAGGACGGCGGACTGAACAACCGGGTCGCTCTGCCGCTCGCCAGCCACCCGACCGGAGAGCGCCCCTTCGCCGACGGGCACGCAAGCGGCATTCTGAAGGCCTATCGCGAGCATCTCAACTCGCCCGACCTGTCGTTCCTGCGGGAGTACTATCCCAACATCCGCAAGGCCGTGGACTATCTTCTGAAGCTCGACGGGCAGCCGCCGGACGGTGTGCTCGAAGTCGCGCAGTGGAACACCTACGATTGCCAGGTGACCGGCCCGAACTCGTTCATCGGCTCCTACTACCTGGCCGCGCTGCGCGCGGGCGAAGAGATGGCGCTCCTGATGGGCGACACGGCATCCGCGCGGAAGTGGCGCGGGGTGTTCGAGTCCGGCCGCCGCAGGCTGACTCAGCTCACCTGGAACGGCGAGTACTTCTATCAGAACTTCCCCGGCTACGAGACCATGGCGACGCAGTATGGTCCGGGCTGTCTCGCCGACCAGCTCATCGGGCAGTGGTGGGCGCATCTGCTGGGGTTGGGGTACATCCTGCCCGAGCGGCTGGTGAAGAAAGCGCTCGCCAGCGTGTTCCGGTACAACTGGCTCTCCGACCTCAGTGACTGGAAGCACAGCCAGCGCGTATTCGCCGACGGACACGACAAGGGACTCCTGTGCTGCACGTGGCCGCGCGGAGGCCGCCCGAACGCGCCGATCCTCTACTGCGACGAGGTCTGGACCGGCGTCGAATACCAGGTCGCCGCGCACATGGTCTATGAAGGGATGCTGCAGGAGGCCCTGGCCATCGTCGCCGGCGCCCGCGAGCGGTACGACGGCAGCAAGCGCAACCCCTGGAACGAGATCGAATGCGGCGGGCACTACGCCCGCGCCATGTCGAGCTGGTCGCTGCTGATTGCGCTTGGCGGATTCCGCTACGACGGCCCGCGGGGGACGATGACCTTTGCGCCGGTCCTGCGCCCGGAGAGCTTCCAGAGCTTCTTCAGCGCGGCCGAGGGGTGGGGGAGCTTCTCGCAGACACGCTCTGAGGGGCAACAGGAGTGCGAGCTTCGCCTCGATGGGGGAACCCTGCGTCTCAACGAGTTGCGCCTTGCGATGCCCGAAGACTCCTCGCCCCGGACCGCTGAGGCCCGTGTCAGCGGCAGGCAGCCGCTCCCGGTCTCCTTCGCGAAGGGGCGCGCGCTCATTGATGTGGGGGGCCGGACCCTGACGGCGGGCGATACCCTCAGCTTCCGCGTCCGGCGCGAGCGCTGAGCGGCCTGCCTCCGCTGGCGGGAGACTGCGGCGCATGTTAGCATCCTGCGAAAGGCGAAAGGATGTGAGCGGATGGCGAAACCGGTCGTGGCGATTGTCGGCCGCCCGAATGTAGGAAAATCGAGCCTGTTCAACCGGCTTATCGGACGGCGGTTTGCCATCGTGGATGACATGCCGGGGGTCACGCGCGACCGCATTTACGCCGAAGCCGAATGGGGCGGGCGCGAGTTCGTGCTCACCGACACCGGCGGCATCCTCATTGGCGACGAAGACCCGCTCATCCAGAGCATTATTGACCAGGCACGGGTGGCCATGGACGAGGCGGACGTCATCGTCATGGTCGCGGACGTGCGCGACGGCCTGACCGGCGCGGATCACGATCTGGCCGACGTGCTGCGCCGCGCCCAACGTCCCGTGCTGGTTGCCGCCAACAAGGCCGACGACGAGCGGTGGAGCCAGGCCGCCGCCGAGTTCCATTCCATCGGCTTCGAGGACATGTTCCCCATCTCCGCGCACCACGGGCGCGGAATCGCCGAGCTGCTCGACGCCGTTGTGGAGCGTCTCCCCGAAGCGGGCGAGGAGCCTGATTACAGCGACTCGACCGTGCGGCTGGCGGTGGTGGGCCGGCCGAACGTCGGCAAATCGTCGCTCATCAACGCCGTGCTCGGCCAGGAGCGGGCGATCGTCTCGAACATCCCGGGCACCACGCGCGACGCGGTTGATACCCCGTTTCAGTGGAAGGACCGCGATCTCGTTTTCGTTGACACCGCGGGCATACGGCGGGCGGGCAAGGTGCAGGGATCCGTGGAGTACTACTCGGTGCTGCGGGCCATGCGGGCGATGGAGAGGGCGGATGTGGCGCTTCTCGTCATTGACGCCGAGGCGGGGCTTCTGGACGGCGACAAGCGGGTGGGTGGATACACGTGCGACGCGAACTGCGGGTGCGTTATCGTCGTGAACAAATGGGATCTCGTGCCCGACCGCTCCCCCCGGGCGCGGCGCGAGTTCGAAATGGCCATACGCGAGCAGATGCCCTTCCTGTCGTACGCGCCTGTTGCCTTCACATCAGCGCTCGAGCGCAAGGGAATGGACCCGGTCATAGACTCGGCGATGGTCGCCTGCGACAACTTCAACCGCCGAATCCCGACGGGCGAGTTGAACCGCGTTCTGCGCGACTGGGTGGACAGAAGGCCGTTCTCCCGCAAAGGGCGCGATCTGAAAGTCTACTACGCCACAATGGCGCACGTCCGCCCCCCGACCGTCACGCTCTTCGTTAACGATCCCGAGCTTGTGCACTTCTCGTACAAGCGCTACATTACAAACCAGTTGCGCGAAAAGTTCGGCTTCGCGGGAACACCGCTGAGTCTCACTGTCAGGCGCGCGGAGGGCGAAACGAACCCGGCGAAGAAGAAGCAGACGAGACCATCCGGCAAGTCCGGGTGACGGCACGGCGTTGAATATACTTGCGGCAAAAGTCCTGATTGGCTCGTACCTGCTCGGATCGGTACCGTTCGGTCTGATAGCCGGTTACGCGTTCAAGCGGATAGACATCCGGCAGTACGGGAGCGGCAATATCGGAGCCACGAACGTGCTGCGCCTGCTCGGCTGGCCCGCGGCGATCCTCGTCTTCCTTCTCGACACAGCGAAGGGCTTTGTGCCTGTCTGGATCGCGCAGGCCTGCGAGCTCGATCCGCTTGTCGTCGCCGGGGCCGCCATTGCCAGCATACTCGGCCACAACTGCTCTGTGTTCCTCGGGTTCAAGGGCGGCAAGGGCGCGGCGACGAGCCTGGGGGCGGTCATCGGGATTGCTCCCCATATCGCCGCTGTCACTTTCTTTATCTGGGTGCTGGTGGTGACCGTCACGCGCTATATCTCTGTCGGATCCATGGTCGCGGGCGTGTGTGTCCCGGTTCTGATGTGGCTTTCGTCGCGCCTGCAGGACAGCTATCTGAGCAGGCCGTACCCTGCCGAGTACATCTACCTCGCGCTGTTCGGCGCGGGCTTCATTCTGCTGAAGCACAAGAGCAACCTGATGCGCCTTGCCAGCGGCGTCGAACCCCGCATCGGGCAGCGCATTGATGTCGGCAAGGGCGGCCCCAAGTCGCCGCCCGAGTCCGGAAAGCGATGACACCCCCCGAATCGCTTCAGGTGGCGCTGGCGCGCTCGGCGCTCGAACGATTCGTCCGCCGCAAAGAGCGGCTTGAGTTGCCCCTCGAACTCCCGGACGACCTCGCCCGCCCGGCGGCCTGCTTTGTCTCGCTGCATATCGGCGCACACCTGCGCGGCTGCATCGGAACCATCGAGCCCGCCGAGAGCTGCCTTGCCGCGGAGATCATCTCCAACGCCATATCGGCGGGCACATACGACCCCCGCTTCGCCCCCGTAGTGCCTGAAGAGCTTGCGGGCATCTCCTGCTCGGTGGATGTCCTGAACCCGCCCGAGCCCATCCCGAACCTCGACGGCCACGACCCGAAGCAGCACGGCCTGATCGTCGAATCGGTGCGCGGCGGACGCAGGGGGCTGCTTCTGCCCGACCTCGAAGGGGTGGATACGCCCGACGAGCAGCGTTCCATCTGCCTTGCCAAGGCCGGAATCGGGCCGTCCGAGCCGGTGCGGCTCTACCGCTTCTCGGTGACGCGCTACCACTGATCAGCCCCATGGAGGAGGCGCCGCGATATCCGCTGAATACAACGCTTGAGCCTTGCGGCGGGCAGCGCTGCGCTCTGGCCGCCGCACAGTTCGCAGGTTTGACTCGCGGGCGCCAGTGGAATCCGCGCGGTGAGGAAGGAATACCCTGCGCTCTTTTTGGGGCAACTCTTCCTCGTTTGCCCGCGTCGAAAACCTCAGAAGCAGGCAGTCCGGGCCGACCGGGCCCTGCATTTGTGCCACACAAGGAGCAATGGGAATGAAACGTGCAGTTGTTGTCGCGGTGGCAGTCGTTGCCATCCTGACGCTCGCGATTGCGGCGAGCGCCCAGATCGTGAAGCCGAACATCATCAAGGTCGGCGGTACCTGGCCGATCAAGAGCGAAGTCCGTGACGCGACGGACAGCCTGTGGCTGTATGCGGGCTACGAGCGGATCGTCGCCGAGATGCCCGACTCCCGGAGTGATGTGACCGTCGAGATCGGCTGGACCGAAGGCAGCGGCGAGACCTATGACTCGCCGATCTTGGAGCAAGCCAAACTGGCCGTTGTGGACAAAGTCAAGATTGAAGGGCGCATCATACCGGTTCTCGTGAACTGGCGCCAGCACGCGGCCAACGACGATATGGCGAGCACCGGTTTCTTCTACGGGATCGGCGCGGGAGCCTACTTCATCAGAGGCGAGACAGATGGCTATTCCAGTTCCAAGACGAAGTTCGGCCTCGCGCCCTTCGTGGGCATCGAGGGCGAGACCTGGCAGGGCGAGTTGAAATACAACTTCGTCGGCAAGTACGAAGGAGTCAGGGTGGACAATCTCCTCCTGACCTTCGGCTATCGCTTCTAGACTGATTCTATTCGGCGGGGCGGCCTGCGCGCCGCCCCGCCTGCTTCTTTGACCCGCTCCTCAACCCTCTGGGCTTGCCCGCACCTCCCGCACCTTTATCGCCTTCCGGAAGGCGCCGCCGGGCGCCCTGTGCTTGAAGTCCGAATACGCAATCAGAAAGCTGTCCGGGCCGGTCGCGAGAAGGCTCGTGTAGCCGCAACTGTAATCACCCGCCACCTCTGGCTTCGGCGCGACCATCTCGAACGGGTCCGACCAGGTCTCGCCCCGCCCGTCCGCGCAGAAGCGCACCTGAACGCCGGGACGCCCCGACGCGAGCACCAGCACCCCGTTCTCCAGACGCAGAAGCTGAGGAAGCACCCCGTTCGGCGTGAAGGCGGCGGGCTTCGACCAGGTCCTCCCCAAATCTTTCGACCGGCTTGCGTACAACGGCCCGATGCCCATACCGTCCGTCGTACGCATCACGCACAGCAGAGTGCCGTCCGCCAGAATCTCAAACGCGGGTTCGGTGAAGCCGCCCCGCTCGTTCCCCTTCGGGTCAGCCGTCAGGTCGGGCTGATAACGAATCCGCCCCTGCACCGTCCACGTGTGCCCGTTGTCCGTGGAGCGGTAGAAGAACACCCCGCCCTTCGGCTCCACCGTGCCGTCGTCGCGAAGCAGGTAGGCCGGATAGATTCCCTCCAGAAGCGACCCGTCCGGGGCAACGCGCATGTCGCCCCACCAAACTACCGGGAACAGCCCGCTGATTGTGTAGCGCAGCGCCTGCGGGTCCAATAGATCGGCCAGCTCCGCCTTCCACCTGTCCGTTCCCTCTGCCCGCCGCACCTGGTGCACGGTTCGCAGTTCCGGTGGCAGCCCTTGCAGCCTGAAAACGTCGAGTTCCGTGTTGCCGTAGCTGGCGGTCACCGTGCCCGCCGGTTCGGGCAGCTTCAGCTCGCTCACCTTCTTTGCTTCGGGAGTCGTCACCGCCAGACGATCGCCGTTCGGAAGCAGCAGCCCCGTGCGCATGGAGGCGGCGTCCGCTTCCTGCCACTTACCTGCGCCGTCCGCCGAGACCAGGTGAACCCGCCCGCCCTTGCCATAGCTCCTCACCGAGTCCTCCTGCACGCTGAATCCCAGGTGCACCCGCCCGTCCTCCAGCCGCGACAGCGACGGGAACTGATAGAATCCCCATCCCTCGGGCTTAGAAGCCATTGCGGCGATGCCCGGTTCCCCGAAGCTCAGCTTCCAGTGCGGGTTTCCCGGCGCGGCGGTAGTCCACCGAAACAGCCCCGTAGCAGCCAATGGCGTTCGTCATCGTCAGCGCCCCTTTCTTCCCGCCGTCCGCCACCACTGGCGGCAGGCCGATCGCCAGCGCCGCCGCGGCGGCAAGGCAAGCTCTCATCGCGTATGTCATACTGCAGTCTCCTTCGCCTTGCGCGTTTTCTTTCGAGCCCCCGATGGTGTACAATAGCCCGAACACGCCGGAATTGTCTGGCGTGTGTGCTGCCTGATGCAGCCATGTGTTCTACCGGGAGACCTGTTCTCATGTTCAAGAGGTTTCGCCTGCCCTGGGTGGGCTTGATTGCCGCCAGCTTTGTTCTTGCCTTCGCGGGGGTGGGGGCACACGCGGCCGAACTCATCATTGACAACGAAAACGCCAACAACACCGATGGCGCCTTCACGATTCTGTCGGGCAACTGGAGTTCGCGCACAAGCGCGTCCGACTATCTGGACGACTACCGCCGGACGGGCACCAGCAGCACGGTAACAGCGGATGTCGAATGGCGCCCGACCATACCTGTGCCCGCCGCCTATGAGGTCGCGGTCTGGTTTGTCAGCGCCACCACCCGCCCCAACAACGCGAAGTATGTCGTCACGCACAGGGATGGCACGTCCACCGTTACCATCAACCAGACCCAGAACGGGGGCCAGTGGCTGGTTATCGGCACGTTCAACTTCGATACGGGCACGGCGGGTCGCGTTTACCTCTCCAACCAGGCCCAAACCGGCAAGACCATCGCCGCCGACGCGGTGCGATTCCGCAACGTGCAGCCGGTGGACCTCACCATGGCCGTCAGCCCTGCCGGAACGGGTGTCACCGTGCCCCCGGACGGGGCAACGTACACGCAGGTCTCCGGGGATGTCGTCAGCATTCAGGCCATTGCCGCCGAAGGCTATGTCTTCAGCCACTGGGAGGTTTCGGCGGGGGTGGGCGCTGCTTCGCCGGTTTCGCCCTCGACAACGGTGGTCGTGGACCAGACCAAGACCGTCACCGCCCACTTCAAGCCGCCCACGCCCGAGTTGCGGGCCGTCTGGGCCGACGCGTTCCACTCGGGATATAAGAGCCAGGCGCAGATTGACGACCTCATCGCCCGGGCGCGCGCCGGAAGATACAACGCCATCATCGCCGAAGTGCTCGCCTATCACGACAACACCGGCGGCGGACACGGCGCGTACTGGAACTCCGCCATCGTGCCCAGGGCGTCCGACATCTCCGGCGACATTGACCCGCTTGCGTATCTCGTCCAGCAGGCGCACCTCCACGGCATCGAGGTCCACGCGTGGATGGTCGCCTTCCGAATCTGCTCGTCCTGGCCGCCGAGCGGCAACAGCATCGTCGCCGCGCATCCGGAGTGGCTGATGGTGCCCTCCGAGAAGATCGGCACGGTCGCTCCGGTGGGTTCGGTGTACGTCTTCGATCCCGGGTCGCCCGACGTGCAGAACTACCTTACGTCCATCGTCCGCGAACTCGTCACGAACTACGAGATAGACGGCATCCACTGGGACTACATCCGCTACACGCAGGCTGATGCCGGCTACCCGGCGGATACGAGCTATGCGAACTCCGGGCTCGAGCGCTTCAAGCGCATCTACGGGCGCACGGACGTTCCTCCGCCCACCGGCGACACCGACTGGAACGACTTCCGCCGCCGCACCATTGACGAGGTCGTCGGCCGCGTCCGCGCCGAGCTGCCCGATATGCCCAGCCCGCGACAGCCTCTGCGCTACACCTCCGCCCTGATCTCGTGGGGCAACGCCCCGTCGGAGTTTGCCGGCTCCAGCGCCTACGGGCTCTTCCAGAATTGGGAGATGTGGATGCGCAAGGGTCTTCTGGACGGCGGCTGCCCCATGCTGTACTACCGCGAGTACAACACCAGCCAGTTCGCGTGGTTCCGCAACTGGGTGGATGCCTGCCTCAACTGGCGCTACGACCGCCACATGTATCTCGGGCAGGCGAACTACCTGAACACAATGGACGACAGCATCGCGCAGATGCTCTACGAATACAGCCAGGGCGCGGACGGCACGGTCAACTACTCGTATGCCTCCACCGTGGACAGCAACAAGGACGGGGTCACAGAGAACGACTGGAGCTGGTACGACTATGTCGGGGCGAACCTTTTCACCAGCCCCGCGCCGCAGCCTCCCATGCCCTGGCGCAACCCCGCCACCGCAACCGAAGGCACGCTCTACGGCAGGGTGACGGGGCCGGACGGGCAGGGCATTGACAATGCGGCCGTGCAGGTGGAGGGCCTCGACCCTGTTCAGACGGACGCGAACGGCTGGTATATCGTCACTCTCGTTCCGGCGTCCGGAACCGGGACGGCATACACCGCCACCGCGAGCGCGGCGGGCTATCCCTCGTTCACCGCGTCCGGAGTGCTGGTCACGGCGGGCCTCAACACGCGCAAGGACTTCGGCTTTGTCGCGGCGTCACCCGAGCCCGTATCTGTCGCGAACGTCGGCAGCCTTGGCGCGGTCGCGGACGGGACGCGGGTTTCGCTGGCCGGGGTAAGCGTGACGGCGAGCCCGTCCCAGGCGGGGGCCAACTACGTTCAGGCTCTGGACCGCAGCGCGGGCATCCGCGTGGAATCGGCAGCGTGGTTTACCCCGGGCAGCACTGTCACCGTCGTCGGCTATCTCGGCACTAAGCCGAGCGGTGAGAAGTACCTCTACGACGCCGGCCTCATTTCTGATGCGCCCGGAGCCATGCCTGCCAGCATGGGCGCGATTGCGGGCAACATCGGAGCCGTGGGCCTGATCGGGAATGGTCCCGGCAACGTCGGCCTGCTTATGCGGGCGTGGGGAACCGTCACTACCGCCGGAAGCGGGTTCTTCACCCTCAACGACGGCTCGCTGGAGGGTGATGGGCTGAAGGTGGATTGTTCGTCGGCCGGAAACCCGCCGGCAGCCGGCTCGGTTGTGGTGGTGACGGGTATCGTCCAGCTC
>JAGVUD010000486.1 GCA_019136435.1 Armatimonadota bacterium
GTACTGTGACGGCAAACGAATACGCCGCGCTGACGCCCGGCAGATGGTACGACCCTCGCACATGCGCCGGTCTGTCCAGCCGGTTCTGGAGAACCAGGCGAAGTTCCGTCGTCTGGCCGATCACCGCGTAGGGGCGCCCCGTTCCCTCCTGCGGGTGCGCGGTCATCCACACGTGGGCAAGCGGATCCTGACGCGGGCGCGCAGCGGCAATTCGGGGCCATCGTTCCTGATGAGCCAGCGACAGCCCCTCAAAACGCCCGGTGAGGTATTTGGGATCCGGAGTGGCTGTCAGGCGGATACCTGCTTCGTCCGATGTGAACGGGGCCTGCCGTTCACCGAACAGGCCCGCCACGCCCACCGATGGCCGCGCCGTCCGGACGGTGACCGGGTGGTCCTGCCTGTCCGCGCTCCACAGCACACCCACCTGTTCCTGCCCGTCCCCGGCGAACACATGCAGGCGGGCATCGCGCCCCACCTCCTGAGATCCGGCATAACGCATGCCGCCGATTCTGCGTATCAGCTCGCGGTACGCCAGCCAGGCGGCCTTTGGCTTTCCGTCCGTGTCAATGATGCCGTAGCCCGGCCCGCCCCAGTCCTTGACGCTGAACCAGAACGTCTTCTCCACCCCCAGCCTTTCCAGCGTGACGGCGGTCACCAGAGACTGCACGAGCAGGCGCGCCTGTGTTTGCTGACTGATCTTGCTGTCCCCGGTGGACCAGCCGAGTTCGGTCAGCCATATCGGCTTGTGGCTGTCGCCATGCCTGTTCATCACAGCGCGCACATCCGCAAGCTGCGACACGAACCATGCGTCGTCGAAGACATCGCCCCACTGATACGGGTGCACCGCCATTACGTCGAAGAACGGGCCAGCCCCGTAGCCGTAGGCCTGCTCCAGATACGGTATGTTCGCGCCGGCCAGGCCGCCAAAGACCACCCTCGCCTGCCCATGCGCCGATCGAACCGCGCAGAATCCAGTCTTGAGCAGATCAACGTATTCCGGGATCGTGCCCTTCCAGAACCCGATGTCGGGCTCGTTCCATATTTCCCAGCTTCGGACCTTAGGTTTGTAGCGCAGCACGGCCTTGCGCGCGAACTCATCGAACTGCAGGTAGTCCGACGGTGGGCGGCTTGCGGCGTCCGTGACGCCAGCGGCAAGCCAGTCCGGGGTGTATCCGAGAATAGGGAGCGGCTCCAGGCCCTCATCCGCGCAGACCCCGAAGAGTTCACGGTCGGACGCGGTCCAGTCGAAGCTCCCTCTACTCTTGTGAATGGACGCCCAGTTGCCGAGCGCCGTCGCGCCCGCGCCGGTTCGCACCATTCCCACCCCGAGGTCCTTCAGTCCGCCCCACGGGCACACGACGCCGAAGCGCTTGCGCAGAGCCTCTTCCGCATCTGCGTCCGGGCCCGCGCACAGCGCCACCGCCGCCGAAAGCGCCAGCACACTCGCCAGCGCCAGCATCATCCGGCCAGCCTTCATTCCGCGCCACATTGCATGCATATTATCAGCCCCCGCTGAGGAATTCGCCGGCGAAGGGCCCGAATCCTCGCGCGAGACACTACCCGCCTGTCATGAGCGCGACCAGGCCGTCCGGCCCGTCGTGGGGGATGTCGCCGTGGCCCGCCCCCTCGAGAGAGATGAAACGTATGGATGTGTTGCTGTGGGCAAGCTCACGGCCCATCCGCTGCGGCACAATCCTGTCGCGGCTCCCGTGGAGGATGGTCACCTTCGGAGCGGAGCGTCGGGCCATTGCCTCTCTCAAGCGTCCACGATTGTCAAAGTTTGACTGCAACAGCCTGCACAGCGGCCACCCCACCCTAACGCGCGCCATGTCCTTCAGGCTGGTGAACGGGGCGACAAGAATAACCTCGCGGACATCGTGACTGGCGGCGAACTGCAGCGCCGCCGCGCACCCGAGCGAATGCCCCATCACGCCCGTCCGGCGCGCCAGATCTCCGGGCTGCTCCCCCAGCATCCGCGCAAGCTCCGCAAACGCCGCATCCGAAGCGGCGCGGATGGTCTCGGGCGACGGTTTCCCTGCCGAGAGCCCGTAACCGGGATACTCGACGAGCAGCACATCCACGCCTTCCGGTTTCACGCTCCGGAGCTTCGCCGCGAGATCCAGCCAGTCGGTCGCCAGAGACCCGTTGCCGTGAAACACAAGCCACAGCCGCCGCGCGGGCTGTTGCTCGGCAGGAATGTAAAACGACACCTGGGCAAGCGTCCGGCCGCCGGACGTGATTGTGCTCTTCACGTCGCGGCCCACGCTGCGGGCGGCGGCGACGGCGGCAGGGCGCGGCGATGGCGGCTGATAGATGAGCCTGTCCTGCAGGGACCAGAGGCCCGCCACGCTCAGCGCCACCGCGGCCCCGGGCGCCCACAGCCACCGCATTGGCCGCTGAGTTCTGATCGCGGCCATCGCTTACGCTCCGCGCCATACATTGTCACCCTGCCCCAGAGCAAGCCGGACACGCCAGAACGCTCCGTCTTCGGCGGCATCCTGAACCGAGTCCCATCCGCCGAAGCCATCCGGCAGCAGGCTTCGGTGAACCAGAACCTCGGCCGGCCCGTCCTGCTCCGCGCGGATCGTGAGGCCGGCGGCCCGCCCGTCCTCGAAGCGGCCCGAGAACACGAGCCCCCCTGCCCCGGCGATGCCGCGGTACGATGCGTTCGCAAGCTGCGCGGGCAGAGGAGGCAGAACCGTGACGCCGCCGTCCGAGATCTGCACGAACAGCGAACTGAGCGAGAAGACAAACGCCCCGGAGCTTGTCGTGAAGAACGGCAGCGCGAGATCGCCGCCCTGCCCCACCGACTCGGTGGGCGTCAGCGCCGGGCCGGTAGCCCGCGGCGCTTCTTGAAGGATGGCCCACGCCTTCTCCGGCTGATAAATCAGCGAGTACGCCGTCGCGACATGCGACGCCGTCCAGAGCCATCGCCGTCCGCCGTAGTTCGGCAGGTTCCCCGGCTGCAGCCCGGCCTCCGTGCGGACGGCTTCGCAGAACGAATCGAGCGTGCGCGCGGCCATCTCCGAGCCGGGGTCGATCCGGAACGGGAAGACCGGCCCGGCCTCCGCGATGTGCCGGTGCCTGGCGCCGGCGGCCGTCAGATAGCGCCCCTCAGCTTCCAAGCACGGAAGGTTGGCGCGCAGCTTCCGCGCGGTCTCGTCCCACGTCCCTTCCGGCTCGCCGAGCAGGCGCGCGGCGCGGGCGGCGAGTTCCAGGCTCCGGATGGCGGCGCAGGCGGTGTACATCCCGTTAGCGACCGGGAAGATCGCCTCGTCGTAGTCGGTGCACTCGCGGACGTAGGCCTTCTCCCCGTCGAAGCGGACAAGGTTCAACTCGTAGTATCGCGCGATCTCCGAAATCAGTGGATAGAACTGCCGGAGCGTCCCGGGCCGCCCGTCGTACAGGCAGAATTGCCAGGCGGCCTCGGCGAACTGCCCCATGTGGAAATGCTCTTCCAGCCAGGGGCCGTACGGGCTGCCATCGCGGCCGTCCTCCAGACTCTCCCAGGCGAACTTCGCGCCCCGGAACACGCTGCGCTCGAGCGCTTTTCCGAGTGTGTGCAGACGGTAGAGCGGAATCTTGCCCGCCAGGTCCAGGCTGCCCGAGCTTGCCAGCCCGAGGAACGGATACAGCTCGTCGTGAAATGTGCGCCCGTCCCACTGCGACGGGCTCACGAGCGGCGGGATGCTCCACGGAGTGCTGTTGCAGCGAAGCGAATAGAGGCAGACGTCGCGCAGAGTCTCCACATCCGCATCACCCACCTGCACCGAGCTTCGCCCGAAGAACTCACCCCACTGCTCTTTCTGGCGGGCAAGCAGATCTTCGAACGACCACTGCGCCGGAGTGTACCGGAATGCGCGCTTGTCGCCGATACCCCAAAGGAAACTGACAGTAGCGTGCTCGCCCGGCGCGAGATCGCATCGCCACACGAGCGTGACACTGCGTTCGCCCGCCGACATTTCCACGGGCCGGTCCGAGAGCAGGTCCGCCGCTCCCAGGTGCTCGTCCTCGATCTGGAACCGCAGCCGCATGCCGTTCAGCGCGGGAAGCTCTTCGGTGAAGATGAGCGTGCCGGGCGCAATCTCGCCCGCCCAGTCGCCGAACCGGTAGCAGACGCGCAGTTCTGCCTCGATGCGGGCGCCTCCGGTGTTCGTGAGCGTGGTCTGGAAGGCGGCGGAGTTCTCGCCAAGACACACAAACGAGACCGTGCGCTCGGTCAGGCGCGCGTGCTCCAGACGCGAGAGAACGAGACCCTCGCGCGGCCGCAGCTCCTGCTGAAAACGCGAAGGCTCGGAGGGTTCGCCGTCCACAAGCACAGACCGCGTCACCTGCCCGTAGCGCACGAGCGGCGCTGTAGGGCCTTTCAGGCGCCGCCCGGCAAGGCAGAAGACCTGCATGCCCGGGTTCGGCTCGCCCGTGTGATACCCGGACGGCCCGAACGAGGTGACGAGTGTTCCGTTGCCGCTCACGACGGGACGCGGATGAGGGCAATCCTGGCCGGTGACCAGCCTGCCCGAGAGCGTGTTGTCAGAAAAGAAGGACTGTTCCATATTCATTGCCGGTGAGGGATTGACGCTGTAGGCCGCGGATTCCTTCCCGTTGTACTCTGCCGAAAGTCTGGCCAGCAAACGCACCGCAGCGGCAGAGCAGGAGATCATCGTGAAAGTCAGGACAATCATGGCAGCACTGCTCGCCTCGGCTATTCTTCCCGCTTCGGCGCCCGATGCCGCCGCCGGAGACGCGCTCAAGATCGCGTCGGACGGCCGGAGCAGCTACGTCATTATGACGCCGGACAAACCGGCGCCGGTCGTCAGCTACGCCGCGAAAGAGCTACAGCGCTTCCTGCGCGATATCTCCGGCGTCCGGCTCGAGATCGTCCGGGAGAGCCGGGCGGCCGGACGGCCCGCGTTCATCATCGGCGAGTGCAGGCGCCCGAACCCGTTTCCGGCCGCGGCGAGGCTCGCGGCGATGCGCGAGGATGGGGTGCTGATCAAGACGGTGGGCGAAGATGTGGTGCTTCGCGGAAGCAACGAACGCGGTCAGCTCTACAGCGTGTATGTGCTGCTCGAGAAGTTCATGGGCGTCCGGTTTCTGGCCGGCGACTGCACCATCGTGCCGAAGAACCGCAGGCTGACTCTGCCGGAGATAGACTACGCCTACGCCCCCCCCTTTATGTACCGGGAGACGCTCTACTGGGACAGCTTCCCGCGCAAAATCGCGACGCGCCAGAGGCTGAACGGCCCGTACAGCAAGTGCGACGCCGAGGTCGGCGGCAAGATACAGATTCAGCCCTACGTGCACAGCTTCGCGCAACTCGTCCCGCCCGACAAGTATTTCGCCGAGCATCCGGAGTACTTCAGCCTGGTGGGCGGCAAGCGCACGAACCTGACCGTCCACGGGCAGCTCTGCCTGAGCAACCCCGACGTGCTGAAGATAGCCACCGCGCAGGTGCTCAAGTGGATCGAGGAGCACCCCGAGATACCCATCTTCGATGTCTCGCAGAACGACGGCAACGGCCCCTGCGAATGCGACAAGTGCATGGCTATCGTCAACGAGGAGGGATCGCAGCACGGGCCGATTCTGCGGTTCGTGAACGCCATCGCGGAGGTGGTGGAGCAGAAGCACCCGGACAAATGGATCGAGACGCTGGCCTACGCGTATTCGACCAGACCTCCCTCCATCACAAAGCCGCGCAAGAACGTGATGATCCGCCTCTGCCACGCGGGATGCTTCTTCCACGGATTCGAAAAGTGCGGGCTGGGAGCGAATCTGGCGCAGTATCTGGACGCGTGGAGCAAGGAAACACAGACCATCTTCATCTGGCACTATGCGACGAACTTCGCGCACTACATCGCCCCCTGCCAGAACCTGGACAGCCTTGTCAGCGACATCCGCTACTACGCTTCGCACAACGTGCGCGGGCTGATGGTGCAGTGCAACTACCAGAGCCCGGGCGGCGAGCTTGCCGAGATCAGGCAGTATCTGGCGGCGCGGCTGATGTGGGACCCGAGCCTTGACCCGGCCGTGCTCCGGCAGGAGTTCTGTAAAGGATACTACGGGGCGGCGGCGGCGGACGTGCTGAGCTATCTCGAACTGCTGGACAGGGCGGCGGAGAGACCCGACAGCCACGCGTTTGCCGCGTGGGATCCGAAGGCCACCGTGCCGGACACGCTTGTCGCGGACGCTCTGAAGATACTCGGCGAGGCGCGCGCACGGAGGCTGACGAAGGCGCAGGCCGGACGGGTGGACCGGATCTTTCTGCCTTTGTGGTATATGCAGCTCACCTATCCGGAGACATACGGGCTGACGGCCGAGAAGGCTCCCGCGCTCGTGAAGGAGTTCCGGCGAGTCGTGGAATCGAGCAAGGTCACCCACATCAACGAGGGCCGCGACATCGCCTCGTGGCTTACCGAGATGGACTCGAAGTTCGCGCCGAAGGGGTAACGGGCGGGTTTCGACGGCTCAGCCAGCTCTGCCTGGCCTCAGATTTGAAATCCCGCTCGCCTCAGATTTCCGCTGGCCCCCGCTGGCCTCAGATTTGAAATCTGAGGCCGGACTTCTCGGGATTTGAAATCCCGCCCCAACAACTACCCGCGAGCGCACAACCGGCGGATGGGCGATCACAGATCGCCGGAATCGGGCCTCGGATTACAAATCCGAGGCCAGCAGAAAACGGGCCGTTTTCCGAAGTTGTGGGCCGGTAGTGAACTTGATTCAGGACCCACCATCCGGAACCCGTGGATGCCGGATCAAGCCCGGCACGACGTGTAGTGCGCCTCAGCACCACGTCATCCTGACGATCGACGATCGTCGCCGCTACTATGCCGCCAGGTGTCCTCACCTGGCTCCGGGAGCGTTCTATGCCGCCAGGTGTCCACTATGCCGCCAGGTGTCCTCACCTGGCTCCGGGAGCGTTAACTATGCCGCCAGGTGTCCTCACCTGGCTCCG
>JAGVUD010000260.1 GCA_019136435.1 Armatimonadota bacterium
GCGCTCATATGCACGATGCGGCGAACTCCGCACGCGGCGGCGGCCTCGAGCACGTTGTCCGTGCCCAGCACGTGAACCGCCTCGAACGACGCCCGCGAACTCTCGCGAATGATGCCGACAAGGTGAACAACGGCATCGCAGTCCTCAAACGCTCGCGAAAGCGAATCCGGGCTCAGGATGTCGCCGCGCGCGACCGTAACCCCCTCCGCCGGAAGCTGCCCCGGACGCGGATCAGACCGTACAAGGCAGGTCAGGTGATGGCCACGGCCGGCAAGCTCGCGCGCCATCGCGCGGCCAACAAACCCGGTGGCTCCCGTAAGTGCTATCCTCACCCGCTGCCTCCATTGCTCGCGGCCAGCATCAGCCGCCCAAGATTGCAGGAAGCCAGCTCCAGCAGATCCGGCGTGCGCCGCAGGGCTTCCTCCAGAGTCATCGGCCTGTCCGCCGCCGCAATGAGAGCGGTCGCTCCGCGCGCATAGAACGGTTCGGAATCGTCAACCGTGACAGCGCCGGACAGAATGACGCACGGCTTTTTCGCCTGCCTCGCAAGCTCCAGCACACGACAGACAACCTTGCCGCTCAGCGTCGAAGCGTCGGTCTTGCCTTCGCCCGTGATGACCCAGTCCGCGCGCTCCATGCGCTCCGGCAGACGGATCGCGTCCGCAATCAGCCCCGCGCCGCTCAGGATACGAGCGCCGCAAAACGCGAGCAGCCCCGCCCCCAGCCCGCCTGCCGCTCCCGCGCCCTCCGCGTGTTCCACGTCAACGCCCAGACTGCTGCGGAGCACATCAGCATAGCGCGCCAGCGCCCTGTCAAGAAGCTGCACGTCAGCCGGAGACGCGCCTTTCTGAGGGCCATACACAGCCGATGCGCCGTCATCTCCTGTAAGCGGGTTGCGGACGTCGGACGCGACGTCAATGGGTGTACTGACGATGCGGGGGTCGAGCCCGGATACGTCCACCCGCGCCAGAGTCTGAAGAGCCTGCCCGCCGGGCCCGATCTCTTCGCCGTGTTCATCCAGCAGGCGCGCCCCCAGCGCCGACGCCATTCCCGCGCCGCCGTCGTTGGTGGCGCTTCCGCCGATGCCGATGATGACCCGTTTTGCCCCGCAGTCCAGCGCGCGCAGGATGAGTTCGCCCACCCCGCGGGTTGTCGCGACAAGCGGGTTCCGCTCGTCCGGCCGAAGAAGTTGCAGGCCGGCGGCTTCGGCCATCTCCAGAACCGCCGTCTCGCCGTCTTCCAGAAACCCAAAACGCGCCTCCACGGGAGCACCCACGGGTCCGGTGACCCGATGCGTCTGAAGCCGCCGCCCTCGCGCGCACAGAGCGTCCACCGTGCCCTCGCCGCCATCAGCCATCGGCGCGAGATCGCACTGGATGCGCTTCGACGCGCGCGTCAGGCCAGTTTCCATGTGCTCCGCCACAGCCGAGGCAGAGAGAGCCTCCTTGTAGGAATCGGGGCAGACGAGTATCTTCACGGCGGCGTCCCTGCCATCTGAGTTCACTACGGCCTCACGATATCCCCCGGAGACCTTGGCACAAGAACGGGTATGCTGCCGGTGGGGCCGGCCTCGAGTTGCGCGATGCCCGTAACGCGCACCATCGCGCCCAGCGAAGGCGGAGTGGCCGCGACAGGCGTGATCACCTTGAGACCCGAACCTGAAGCCGACCCGTCGTTGAGCGTGAAGTAGCCGGTACTGCGTATTGTTACGCGGCCCCAGGTGTCCACAAGCAGCCCTATCGTGCCAAGCCCCTTCGCTGCGGGATCGCCGGACGTCCAGGTAACTTGTGCCGGGCGGCATGCCAGACTACGTATATCGCCCCCGTATTCGATGTCGGAGACTCTCTGACAGTCGCGCAGGTAACGCTCGCCCGTCGGCTTCGTCCCGAGCACTCCGACGATCTGCACCATTCGCCCGGGCGTGAACACGTCCGTGGACTCGGCGCGAATGCCCGCGCTGCGATCCTGCTGCTGCACGTAGTTTGCCCCGGCCTGCTGCGAGCTTGCTGTGACGAGCAGCCCCGAAGCGATGACGCGGGTGCCATCGACGAACTGACCCGCCTCCCCCAGCCTGCTCATCTGGACGGGCTGCGGAGCAAGCGGGCTGACGGCGAAATCCTCGCGCGACACCGCGCCGGGAAGCACGCGCACATCACGCCGCGAGGCGATATACCCCGCCCCGTTGATGGCATAGACCGGGTACACCGTCCCGGACGCCGCGGCCGGCATTCCTGTAATGGTATAGTAGCCGTTGCCGTCCGTCTGAGCGGTATAGGCCGACCCGGGGCGCAGCACGGTGGCGTTGTCTATCGGCTCGCCCGTTATCGCATCCACAACTCGCCCGAAGAGCACCCCGTCCGTCGCCAGAGCCGGGTCGCGCCAGGGCATGGCAGGCGTCGGCGCGGGTAGTGCGAACAGCGTGCTGCCGATGTAGCTGTACCAGGACCAGTCTGTCTCCCCCGTGCCGTCTTCGTTGCTGTCCACGGTCACGGCATACGAGTAGTTGACGGTGCCGTTCGCCCCGGCGTCCAGGCAGTACTGCATCTGGGTGACGCTGTCCGGCATAGTGTTGAGGTAGTTCGCCTGCCCGCAGAAAACGTGGCGGTCGTGCCGCCAGACGACTACCCTGTTGATCCAGTTCCGGTACCAGAGCGCATTGTTGGGGACCGCCTCGCGCTTGTAGTTCATGGGACAGGCAGCGTCGAGCCATCCCTGCGCCATCCAATGCTCCCAGTTCTGAAAGAGCTTGTATGCGCTGGTTGAGGTGAAGAGCGAAGGGGCATCTCCAAAGGAGATGAGCGCGGCAGTGTGCCTGAGCGGCTGCCGCGGGTTTGTGGTGATTAGCGGGAGTTCGGCCCGGACGCGCGCTACGAGTTCGTTGATGGTGCGCCGTCTGAAATCATCCCACTGAGCGTCACCCGAGGCGGCTGGCACATCGGTGCGGCCCGTGATCCGCTGAAACCGGCTGAGGCCGGATTTGTTATACGACGCGACGGCCGGGTAGCCTGCATCGGCCGAGGTGTAGCGGATGTAATCCCAGTGTATCCCGTCAATCGCGTAGTTCGTCGCCAGCTCCCTGACGATGGAAACGAGATGCTCCTGAACTGCGGGGCAGCCCGGGTCGAGCGTGTACTTGCCATCCACCGTTGCCACCGAGCCCATCGAGCCAGACGGTACCATTAGCCACTCGGGGTGGCTGGCGAGCAGGCTGTTGCCAGCGGGCGGCCACGATGTGGACACCCTGTATGCCACCAGCCAGCAATGCACCTCGATGCCGGCGGCGTGCGCCTTCTGGACAAGATACGCCAGCGGGTCTATCCCGCCGGAGATGTCGGTGGCTTTCGGGACGAGAGAGGAGTTCCAGTAAGCCCCGTGGCCGCCGCCCGCGGTGTCGTGGTAGGCCAGCACTTCGGGGATGATTGCATTGTACTTGCCCGCCACGGCCCTGGCGACAAGAGAGTCAATCTGAGACGTGCTCTTGAAGCCGGAATGGAAGGCATCCGCCCAGAAAGCCCGGAACACTCCATCGGCGCTTACTTGCAGGTGAGCAGCAGCCAGGGCAAGCGCAGTCACCAGCGCAGCCATGAGAGAACGAGGGAACTGCTTGACGATCATAAAGAACCTTTCCGGGGACAGGGCAGGCCTGCCACCCCGGCCCGCCGATGCTGTTACTACCATCATATTGTAGCACGATGAGCCCTTCCGGGGGCAGGCAGGTCCACCCAGCGCCGGCCCCTTTTGTGATTTTGGGGAGGAGAAGCGGACGCGGGCGCGCAAATAGTGGGCAGAACATACGAGTTGTTGGACACCCGTGGGCCATCCGGCGGAAAGTTTTCGCAGACGGGCTCGGGATTGTTGGAGCAAAGGTCGCAATTCTGGCGTCTATCCTGTAAGATGTACCAGTGCGGCCGGACTTCCCGCCGCGCGGCTCGCGTTAGAATATGCCCCGCTAAGAGGGCAGATGCCTTGACAGCTGGACCTTCACGTCCCGGTGGAGCCAAAACATGATTTTGAGAAACACGCTGATACTGTCTATTATCGCCCTGATAACAGTGTCCTCGGTCGGTTTCTGCGCTACGAGCAGGACTCCACCCGGGTCGTTTTTGCGGCACCGTGTGTCGAGCACGTCCGATCTTGTTAATCAGGTTCAGAACGACAAGGTGGTTGGCCTGCGCTACAGGAACTTCTACCACACCGACCGCGACAAAGTCGTGGACGTCTTCAAGGGCCTCCGCCTCATCCCGCTGCCCGAGACGCGGAAGCTGCGCGTCTATTACTACGATGCTCACGGGCGTGTGGTCAGCGAGGCAAGGACCATACGCAAGGGCACGCCGGTTTTCGTTGACATTTACGGCAATCCGGTTCTCGAGGTGAAGTGCGGCAACCCGGTGGCGACGAAGCTGCCGGAGGTGAAAGTCTCACAGGCGCTTCCCCCGCCGCCGGTCAGTTCGTTCACCGTGACTCCCGATGTCTTCCCGGCGGTTCCCGAACTGCCGCCGTTCCCGCCGACAGAGACAACGTTTGCGGAGTTCATGGTTCCGGGCCAGCCTGCCGCGGCCGAAGCGGCGCTTCCCGAGGTGCTCGCCCGGCACGGCCGTTCGTTCCCGTTCATTCCTTTCTGGTGGCCGGATGACGACGACGACCACCCACCCGTTCCCGAGCCCGTATCGCTGGTTCTGTCCGGAATCGGACTGGCGGGGCTGGGCATCTACCGCAGGTTCGCCCGCGGGCGGTAGCGCCGCGCACATCGGCGCGCGAGGTTTTGCGGCCTGGTTCCGGCTCTGCCGGGCCAGGCCGTTTCGGCAACTGGCGGGGAGCCGCGCATAAGTCTGGTGGATCGAGAGGGTTCTGGCGTGAAAGCAATACGAGTGCACAGACCGGGCGGCCCGGAAGTGATGGAACTCGAGGATGTGGACATCCGCGAGCCGGACGAGGGTGAGGTGCTGGTACGCATTCGAGCGGCCGGCGTCAACCCTGTCGATACTTACATCCGCTCGGGCAGCGCGAACTACACCCCGGCTTGCCCCTACACTCCAGGCACCGACGGCGCGGGGATCATCGAGCGAACGGGCCGGGGCGTCAGGCGGCTCAGGGAAGGCCAGCGGGTCTTCGTGGGAGGCTCGGCCACGGGCACGTACGCCGAAATGGCGATCTGCGCCGAGTCGCAGGCGCATGCTCTGCCACCGAAGGTCTCATTCGCGCAGGGGGCGGGCGTGTTCGTGCCTTACGCGACCGCCTACCACGCTCTTTTCCACAAAGCGCACGGCAGCCCCGAGGAGACGGTGCTGGTCCACGGCGCCACAGGCGGCGTCGGGTCGGCGGCGGTTCAGATCGCGAAGGCCGCCGGATTCACTGTCATCGCAACGGGCGGCACCGAGCAGGGGCGGCAGATGGTGAAGAACCAGGGCGCTGAACACGTCCTGGATCACAGCCAGTCCGGCTATCTGGATGCCGCTCACGAGCTGACCGGCGGCCGGGGCGTTGATATCATCCTCGAGATGCTCGCAAACGTGAACCTGGGCCGCGACCTCGGGGTTCTCGCGAAGGGCGGCCGCGTGGTAGTTATCGGCAGCCGGGGGCCGGTGGAGATCAATCCGCGCGACGCGATGTCTCGCGATGCCACGATTACGGGAATGCTGCTCGCGAACAGCTCACCGCGCGAAATGGAGGCGATCGTTGCCGCGCTGGAGGCCGGGCTGGAAAGCGGAGTCCTGTCGCCGGTTACGGGAAAGGAGCTTCCGCTTGCCGAGGCGGCGCAGGCTCACCGCGATGTCATGGCCGCGGGCGCTTACGGAAAGATCGTGCTGATTCCCTGAGGGATTGCGAGAGCAGGGGCTGGAGGTGTAGACAATGGCAGAAAAGGGTCTTGTCTGGGAGCTTCTTTCTGAAACAGGCGGCTCGATTGACACCCAGATTCATCGAGCCAGAGTGCCGGGCGGGTGGCTTGTGCTCGCGCATGCGTATGACAAGTACGGGCATACGTCCGGCCAGAAGTCGCTGGCGTTGACGTTCTACCCCGACCCGTCCCACGAATGGGACGGCGGATCACCCGGCCAGGACTGACTCGCGGCGCTCGCCGGACGCGGCCTGCGACCTGCGCAGGCGCGACAGGTGCACCATCAGAATGGAGATGTCGGCGGGCGTCAGCCCGGGAATTCGTGAGGCCTGCCCGAGCGTGGCCGGCCGTATCTGCGAGAGCTTGTCGCGTCCCTCACGCGAGATGGCCGGGTAGTCCTGGTAGACCAGATCGGCCGGAATGGCCCACGCCTCGAGGTCGCGGCCGCGGGATGCTTCGGCGTTCTGCATCCGGATGTAGCCTTCGTACTTGATCTCGATCTCCACCTGCCGCGCCACCTCGGGCGCAACGGCCGCGCCGGAGGCGATATCACCGTATGTGATTTCGGGCCTGCGCAGCAGATCGGCCAGCG
>JAGVUD010000276.1 GCA_019136435.1 Armatimonadota bacterium
GTCCACCGTGGCGTGGGCGACAGACTGCGCCGCGTCAACCAGCGTCACCGCGCCCGCCTCGCGAGCCAACTGAACGATCTCCTTGACCGGGTTCACCGTTCCGAGGGCATTGGAGATATGCGTGATGGCCACCACTTTTGTGCGCTCGCCGAGCATGGCGCGGTACTCGTCCATCAGCAGCTCGCCGTCATCGCTGATGGGGATGACCCTCAGGACGGCTCCGATCTCCTCGCACAGAAGCTGCCACGGAACGATGTTGGAATGGTGCTCCATGGCGGAGATCACGATCTCGTCCCCCGCCTCGAGGAAGCGCCGCCCGTAGCTGGAGGCGACAAGGTTGATGCCTTCGGTGGCGCCCCGGACGAAGATGATCTCGCGCTCGGAGCGGGCGTTCAGAAAGTGCTGGATGGTGACGCGGGCTTCCTCGTACTGGCGGGTGGCCAGGTCGCTGAGGTAGTGCACAGCACGGTGGATGTTCGAGTTGCAGCACCCGTAGAACTGATTGATAGCACAGAGCACCATGTGGGGTTTCTGCGTCGTCGCAGCGTTGTCGAGATAGACGAGCGGCTTCCCGTGGATAAGCTGATTAAGAATCGGGAAGTCTTCCCGCACTCTGTGGACGTCGAACTCCCCGAGGCCGACATTTCCGGGAGAACAGGTGATCATTGGAGGTCTCCAATAGCGGCAGCCGTGTGCAGAGCGGAGGACTGCGCGCGGTGCAGATAGGCGCGGACCGGTTCGAGGCTGATCCGCTCGATGATGTCGTTGGCGAAGCCGTAGGTCAGAAGCTGCGACGCAGTCTGCTCGTCCATTGCGCGGCTTCGCAGGTAGAAGAGCTGGTTTTCGTCGAGCTGGCCGACGGTGGCGCCATGCGTGCACTTTACGTCGTCGGCGAAGATTTCGAGCTGCGGCTTCGTGTCAACGGTGGCGTTCTTCGAAAGAAGCAGGTTGCGGTTGGTCTGCTTCGCGTCCGTCTTCTGCGCGCCAGGGCGCACGTAGATCTTGCCGTTGAAGACCGACCGCGCCCGGTCGTCAACGATGGCTTTGTAGAGTTCCTCACTCTCGCAGCGCGGGCTGGCGTGGTCGAGCGCGGTCTGGTTGTCCACGTGACGATCCCCGTCCACGATACTCAGGCCGTTCATGACGGTCGTGCAGGCCTCGCCCGCGAGTTCCACCGAAAGGTTGTTCCGCGTGAGCGCCCCGCCCAGATTGATGGATGCCGACGAGAAGCTACTCAGTTCTTCCTGTCGAACCCCGACGGACGAGACGTGGTATGCGAGAGGGCTCTCCTGTTGAATGCGGTAGTAATCCACCACCGAGCGGCGGCCGGCGCTGATCTCGGTGAGTGCGTTCGTGAAGTGCGCGCCGCCCGTCAGCGAGACAAAAAGCTCAACAACGGTAAGCTGCGCGTGGTCGCCCACGATGATGAGGTTACGCGGATGAGCGGCGAACGGCTCATCGCGAACGGCGAGATAAACAAGCAGGACGGGCTTCTTGACCGTCTCGCCTTCGCCGACATTGATGTACACCCCGTCGTTGAGGCAGGCTGCGTTCAGCGCCGTGAAGCCGTTCGTGCCCGTCGGGACGCACTGCCCGATGTGCCTCTCGGCCACGGGGTGCCCGGAGGGCATGATGTCGGCCAGGCTCTGGATATCCGCCCCATCCCACTCGCCGATGCTCGAAAGCGAACTGACGAAATGCCCGTCAGCGAACACGAGCCTCGTCCAGTCGGGGGAATCGAACAGAAACGGCGCCAGGGACGCCGACGAAACCCCGGGGCCGGGAGAAGCGGCGAAGGGAAACCGCGCCCCGGCAATGGGGGCGATGTTCGTGAAACGCCAGTCCTCCTGCTTCGGCGCGGGAAACCCGAGTTCGCGGAACCCGTCGAGGCCGAGC
Source organism: Armatimonadota bacterium (assembly GCA_019136435.1). Taxonomy (GTDB): domain Bacteria; phylum Armatimonadota; class UBA5829; order DSUL01; family DSUL01; genus JAGVUD01. The sequence goes on from JAGVUD010000276.1 coordinate 1,897, forward strand.
TTCCGGAAATCGGCAATCCACGGCGCGACGCGGCGTCCGGCGCCGGTCTGGAACGCTGCCGCGTCCTCCGCCCACGCGGTCCCATGCGTTTCTCGCGCGGGGGCGCTCAATTGCTCACCCCGTTCGCGGCATCGGCTTCCTGCTTGATCGCGTCGTAACCGTACTCTTCCAGATGCAGCGCCAGATCCTTGCCGCCCGACTTGACGATGCGCCCGTCGAACAGCACATGCACGAAGTCCGGCACGATGTAGGTGAGAAGGCGCTGATAGTGCGTTACGAGCACGAACGCGCGATCCGGGCTTCGTAGCTGGTTGACGCCGTCGGAGACGATGCGCAGGGCATCAATGTCCAGGCCCGAGTCGGTCTCGTCGAGTATGCCGAGCGAAGGCTCCAGCATCGCCATCTGGAAGATCTCGTTGCGCTTCTTCTCGCCGCCCGAAAACCCCTCGTTGACGGGGCGGTCAATCAGACTCTGGTCCATCTGCACCATTGCGGCCTTCTGCTTCACGAGTTCCACGAAGTCGAACGCGTCCAGCTCGGGCAGCCCGCGGCGCTTGCGCACTTCGTTGAGGCCGGTTCGCAGGAAGGTCGAGTTGCTCACACCCGGTATCTCGATGGGATACTGGAAGGCGAGGAAGATGCCGTCCCGCGCGCGGTCCTCGGGGGCTGTCTCCTGTATGTCCTGCCCCTTGTAGATGATGCTGCCTTCGGTGACGGTGAAGGCCGGATGCCCCGCAAGCACCTGCGCGAGCGTGCTCTTGCCCGAGCCGTTCGGCCCCATGATCGCATGCACCTCGCCCGGGTTGACGATGAGGTCAACGCCTTTCAGGATCTCCTTGCCCTCGACCTCTGCGTGCAAGTTTCTGATTCTAAGAATTGGCTCCAAACGAAATCTCTTTCCTTGACAATGTTCCCAGACTGATTTCCGCAGCCGCCGTCAACCGACGCTGCCTTCGAGACTGACCGACAGGAGCTTCGTCGCCTCGACAGCGAACTCCATCGGAAGCTCCCGAAAAACCTCCTTGCAAAAGCCATTGATGACCATCGAGATGGCATCCTCGGTGGACAGCCCGCGCTGCCGGCAGTAGAAGAGCTGGTCCTCGCTGATCTTGGAGGTGGACGCTTCGTGCTCGACCCGCGAGGAGTTGTTGCCGACGCTGATGTACGGGAACGTGTGCGCGCCGCACCGGTCGCCCATCAGCATCGAGTCGCACTGCGTGTAGTTGCGCGCGTTCTCGGCTTTCGGCAGAACCCGCACCAATCCGCGGTAGGTGTTCTGCCCCCGTCCGGCCGAGATACCCTTCGAGATGATGGTGCTGCGGGTGTTCTTCCCGATGTGGATCATCTTCGTGCCGGTGTCCGCCTGCTGATACTTGTTCGTGAGCGCCACCGAGTAGAACTCGCCGATGGAGTTGTCGCCCTGCAGGATGACGCTCGGGTATTTCCAGGTGATGGACGACCCGGTCTCGACCTGCGTCCACGAGACTTTCGCGTTCGCGCCCGCCTTCGCGCGCTTGGTGACGAAGTTGTAGATTCCGCCCCTGCCCTCTTCGTCGCCCGGATACCAGTTCTGGACGGTGGAATACTTGATCTCGGCGCCATCGAGCGCGACCAGTTCGACGACGGCGGCGTGAAGCTGGTTCTCGTCGCGCATCGGCGCCGTGCAGCCCTCGAGATAGCTCACGTACGCGCCTTCCTCGGCCACAATGAGCGTCCGCTCGAACTGCCCCGTGCTGGCGGAGTTGATGCGGAAGTAGGTCGAGAGCTCCATCGGGCAGCGCACGCCCTTCGGGATGAAGCAGAACGACCCGTCGCTAAAGACGGCGGAGTTGAGGGCGGCGAAGTAGTTGTCGGACGAAGGCACGACCGTGCCCAGGTACTTCCGCACAAGCTCGGGATGGTTACGGAGCGCCTCGGAGAACGAGCAGAAGATGACGCCCTGCTCCGCGAGCTGATCCTGAAACGTGGTCGCGACCGAGACGCTGTCGAAGACGGCGTCCACCGCCACTCCCGCGAGGCGCTTCTGCTCGGAGAGCGGGATGCCCAGCTTCTCGAAGGTGGAGAGAAGCTCTGGATCGACCTCTTCCAGCCCCTCCTTCGGCTTCTTCTGGACAGGGGCGGAATAATAGCTGATGTCCTGATAGTCTATGGGCGGGTACGTGACGTTCGGCCAGTCCGGCTCGGTCATCTTGAGCCACTGGCGGTACGCCTTGAGGCGCCATTCGAGCATAAACTCGGGCTCGTGCTTGAGCGCTGAAATCTGGCGGATGACATCCTCGCTCAGACCCTTCGGGATGGTCTTTGCCTCGATGTCGGTCACGAAACCCCATTTGTATTCGCCGTTGGCGATCTCGTCAAGTGGACTGCTCATATTGTAAACCTTATAGACACAACAGCAAACCGCCGCCAATCATTCCCGGCGGCGACCGAGTTTGCTGCCGACAGGAGTTCGCCCGGAACGCGAACATGCTACACTCATGCCGGCGAAAGGACTTTTTGCACTATGCGAGCCGCACTTTTGACTCCCGTGCTTCTTCTGGCCGCGGCCTGTCCCGCGAACGCTCTTCTTGTCTCGCTCGACCCCGGCGCGCCGATCAGCGAGACCACCGGGCAGATATACCTGAACGCGTCATACATCAAGGCGAGCGGCGCGCGCTACGCCCGCGTCAACTTCATTCTGGGCCCGTGGACGTCCCCGTCGGACACGACACGGCGCGGCCCGGGCAATCTGACGTGGAAGGAAACCTACGACGAGATCATCAACAACCTGCGCGCGCAGGGCGTTGAGGTGTACGCCCTGATCGGAGCGCAGGCCGTTCGCAGTTCCAGCGGGCTCAACAGCAACCAGTATGTGTCCGACTACGCCGCCAACTTTACCACAATCGTCGGTCAGTTCAAAGACCGTATTCGCGTTTTCGAGTCTTTCAACGAACCGAACGACTGGGCGGGCGGCACGACCTCTCAGGTGACGCCGTACTGGTTCGCGAAGATGCTTAAGAGCATCTACCAGTCGGTGAAGATAGACAACGGGCACCAGAGCGACCCGTCCTGGCAGGTCACTCTCATCTCGGGTCCCCTTTTCAGCCACGACCAGGACACCTGCGCAACGTATATGAGCCAGGTCTATCAGCAGGGCATCAGCAGCCATGGATGGACCGCGTTCAAGAGCAGCTACGGCACCTATCCGCTCGATGGAATCGGCTACCACATCTACGTGAAGCTCGGGCCCAACACCGAGCAGGCGATCGTCAGTGCCGAGAACACGAACCTGAACGCCATCTGGGGAGCAGTCACGAACTACGAAGGCGCGGGCACGGCGAAGCAGCTCTGGATTTCGGAGTGGGGCTGGAACACGGCATATATCACTGAGGCAGAGCAGGCGCGCAACCTGACGCTCGTGTTCAACCTGTATAAGAACGACCCGCGCATCGCTTTTGCCAACTGGTTCCAGATGTCGGACTTCGGGACGAACGACAAGTGGGGCCTGTATCGAGGGGCGATCACCGAGGAGAACAAGAAGCCGTCCTGGCAGGCGTTTTACGACTTCGCGACGGCGCAGACGCCCGCGGGCACGATCACTGGCACGGTGGTTGACGCCAGCAGCCAGCCGGTCGCCGGCGTTGTCATCTCGAGCACCACAGGCGGGCACACAGCAACATCCGGGGCAAACGGCGTTTATACGATGACCGTTCCTCCGGGCAGCTACACGCTCAACTCGTCCGCTTTCGGCTATCGGAAGGCGACCCGGGCGGCGGCGGTGAACGCGGGCGAGACGGCGACCGTGAACTTCGCAATCCAGGCGGCCATCGCATCCAGCTCGCCGGCGGACGCTAAGACGTGGTTCGACACAGCGTTCGTCCGGCTGAACGGCCTGGTTGTCACGGCGTCTTTCGCTGACAGAATCTATGTCCAGTCGCCGGACCGCTCCTGCGGCATCGGAGCCATCGGCGCGTCGGCAAGCGTGGGCGACATCGTTGACGTCGCGGGGCTGATGCAGACGGTGGACGGCGAGAGGCTCCTGAACCTCGCCGAGGCGCGGGTAACGCTTGCGGGCCAGCCGCCGCCCATCCCCCTGAACATGGTCTGCCGCGACACGGGCGGAGGCGCGAGCGGACGGCAAGAAGCGGTCACCGACGATGCCCGGGTAGAGCCGCCCGCTGCCGCCACGGGGCTGAACAACATCGGCCTGCTCGTGCGGGTTGCCGGACGAATTGTGTCGCCGGACTCCGAAGCAGGCGTTTTCTATCTTGATGAGGGTTCGAGCGTATTCGACGGAAGCGGAAATCGCGGAGTACGGGTATCGGCATCCGGCATGACGCTGCCGTCCGAGGGAGAGATGTACGCCGTGACCGGGATATCGGGCGCGACTGTGCTGGACGGCAAGGTCGTGAGGCTGCTGCGCGCGCGAACTCAGGGGGACCTGGCGAAGCTGCACCCCGAGGCCGCTCAGCCGGTAGTCGAGAATGCAGGATTCGAGAGCGGCGCGCTCAGCCCGTGGACCGCCTACGG
>JAGVUD010000118.1 GCA_019136435.1 Armatimonadota bacterium
CCGCAGGCGGCAAGCGCGAGCATGATCGCATCGGTGCCGCTGGCCACGGCGACGGCGTGCGCGGCTTCGCTCTCGGCGGCGAGTTCCTCTTCGAGCGCGGTGACGTTGGGGCCCAGAATGAAGCGGCAGGACTGCAGCACTTCCTCGAGCGCGGCGGACAGCTCGCCGTGCAGTGACTGCACCTGAGCCTGAAGATCAGCCATATGAATGCGCATGGCGGCCTATGCGGACCTTTCTGAATTGCCGACGATCCGCGTTCCGAAGCCGATGCGGCTGCCGGAAGCCAGCACCGCCCGCGCGGATATGGCGACGTTGTCCTCGATGAACACGTCGCTGTCAATGATGCAGCCGTTGAGATGGACGCTCTTGCCGATCGAGACATTGTCCAGAACAACGCAGTCCTCGAGCACCGAGCCTTCCTCGATGCTGCAGCCGCTTCCGACGCTCGTGCAGCCCTTGAGTTCGACGTTCGCCTGAAGCTGAACGCGATGCCCCACGTGGACGCTCGGCTCGATCATGACATTGCTGCCGATTGTGGCGTCGCCCGCCTGGAACCACCCGCCCGGGCTGCGTTCCCCGGCGATATCGGCCTTCACGTCGCCGCTCAGCAGGGCGCGGTGAGCCTCCAGATACTGCACCGGGCGGCCGATGTCCAGCCAGTACCCGGTCGCCTCGGTGGCGTAGATGCCCTTGTCCGCGGCGGCGAAGGAGGGGAAGAGCTGGCGTTCGAACGAGTAGGGCGTGTCGGAGGGCACATCCCGGAAAACGGTGGAATCGAGCACGTACATCCCGGCGTTGATCAGCTCGGTGCCTTCCTGCTCCACGATGCCCTGCGCCAGCTTGCGCTTCTGCTCTTCGCTCGGCTCGCGGAACTCCCGCACCTTGCCCGCCTCGTCCGTGATGATAACCCCGTACGGGCTGGGCGATGCGACGCGGTAGAGGGTGAGGGTGATGCGGGCGCCGCTTTTGCGGTGAAAGTCGCTGACCGCGCCCAGGTCGAAATCGGTGAGCACGTCGCCGTTGAAGATCAGCAGGGTATCATCCTCGAAGAACTCCTCGGCGTTCTTGACCGCCCCCGCCGTCCCGAGGGGCACCTCTTCGATAGCGTAGCGCATCTTGACCCCGAACGCGGAGCCGTCTCCGAAATGCGCCTGGATCATCTCGGCCATATAGTTCGTGCAAAAGATGATCTCGCTGATGCCGTGCCTGCGCAGCAGTTCGACCTGGTACTCGAGAAACGGCTTGTTGACAACCGGGACGATCGGCTTGGGGCGGAGATAGGTCAGCGGACGAAGACGGGTACCCGGCCCGCCGGCGATAATGACACCCTTCATATTGCGCGCATGCACCTCTGGAGCAAAATGTTACACGGCCGTGCCCGTACGGGCAGCCGGTCAGGGGTGTTATACCCCGAAACCGCCCAACTCTGCACCCGCGGCGCGCGGAGGGAAGCCGCGGCCCTCAGACTCCTTTGTCCGCGGCGGCGTCCGCGTCGGCCAGTTTGCCGAACCGATGGGCGGTGACAAGCGCCGGATCGAGTGGGACTTCGGCGGCGGCGGTGCCGGGCGGAATCGAGATGGTGGGCAGCGGCGCCAGCTTCTTTCCCTCGAACCGCGGCAGCCATTTCGCCTCCGCTTCGAGCATTTCGATCGTCATGTCCCGGGCCTCCTTCAGCGTCAGCACGGCGGCGGTGAGCGGGTCGAGCGCCACGGCGCGCGCCGCCATCTCGGGGTCGGCGTTCAGCGCCGCCTCGACGGCAAGCCCTTGCGGGATGATGTTGGTCATGTTCAGGGCGGCGCACTGCGAAGGCAGCGCCCCGACGACCGTCGGGTGCAGACCCGTGCCGTCGGCATACATCGGCACCTCGACGCAGCAGCCGGCCGGCAGGTTGGTGATATACCCGTCGTTGCGAACGTTCCCGTTGAACTTGAAGGGCTGGCGGGTGACGATGGCTTCGATGATGTGCGAGCAGTACTCGGCGCTGCGCGTCGCGAGCTTGCGGGATTCGATGCCCAGGGGGTCGGAGCTGGCGAACTTCTCGGTGATCATCCGGCAGTATCTGTAGTACGCCCCGGACGCGCCCCCGAAATCCGGCTGGTCGCAGTAGAGATCGAGCGCCTTCTGGTTCTTGCGGAACCAGGGCAGGTACTCGGACAGATGCCCGGTGCTTTCGGTCATGAAATACCCGAAGTGCCGGAACACCTCGCCGCGCACCTTCTCGTTGACGTAGAATTCGGGCTTTTCGAACTTCTCGCGCAGATCGGGGTACAGGTCGCGCCCCCGGTGCTCGAGTTTGAGAAACCAGTTCATATGGTTGATGCCCGCCGACACCGAGTCAATCTCTTCTTTGGGCACACCCGTGTATCCGGCAATCAGGTCGAGGGTCGTCTGGATGCCGTGGCACAGTCCGGCGAACTCGAGGCCCGGAGCGGTCCCGAGCGCCCAGCAGCAGGCGGCCATGGGGTTGGCGTAGTTGAGCATCACGGCATTCGGGCAGACCTCCGCCATATCGCGGGCGATGTCCATCAGCACGGGGATCGTCCGCAGAGCGCGGAAGATGCCTCCCGGGCCCATGGTGTCGCCGATGCACTGGTCCACTCCGTACTTGAGCGGAATCTCGTAGTCCACCTGAAAGGCGTCCGCCCCGCCCACCTGGATCATGATGATCACGAAGTCCGCGCCGTCCAGCGCCCGGCGCCTGTCGGTTGTGGCCCAGGCTCTGGCAGGCAGGCGGTTCTCGGCAATCACGGCGTTGGCAAAGGCTTCGACCTTCCTGAGTTTGGACTCTGTCGGGCTCATGAGCGCGAACTCGCTGCCTTCGAGCCCCGGCGACGCCATGATGTCCATCATCAGCGTCTTCGTGAAAATGATGCTTCCGGCCCCGATCATCGCTATCTTCGGCATGGTCTTTTCTCGCTTTCGGCTGCGCGGTGCGCGTCCGGCTTGTCTCCCGGCGCGCGTCCGGCCCGTCGGCCGGCGCACACATGGGAGCTTTTCGCGGAGGTTATCGTCAATCCTTCCTGCAACTCTGTCTGTACGCTATGATACGCTCGCGAGGAGGTGCAGGCGATGGACAGAGTCAGAATCGGGTTTGTTGGAGTCGGAGGCATGGGGCAGTGTGCGCATCTGCGCAACTACGTGACCGTGCCGGACTGCGAAGTGGTCGCCCTTGCCGAGATCCGGCCGAAGCTGGGTCAGGCAGTTGCGCGGCGCTACGGGATCGAGAAGGTGTACGCAAGCGCGCGGGAGATGCTCGCGGCGGAAGAACTGGACGGAATCGTCGCGTCGCAGCCGTTCAACCGTCACGGCGTGATCGTGCCGGAGATTCTCGGGGCTGGAGTTCCGGTGTTCACCGAGAAGCCGCTTGCGGCGTCGGTGGAGGTGGGTGAGCGCATCGTGGACGCGGTGGCGAAGAGCGGCACGTGGCATATGGTCGGCTATCACAAGCGCAGCGACCCCGCCAGCATGTTCGCAAGGGTGGAAATCGAGCGGCTAAAGGAGTCGGGCGAGCTTGGCGGGCTGAAGTACGTGCGGATTCTGATGCCCGCCGGGGACTGGGTGGCGAACGGGTTCACGGGGCTGATCGGCACGGATGAGCCAGCGCCCGCGTTGGAGTTCGACCCGCCAGCCTCGGACATGGACGAGGCAACCTTCCGCGCTTACACGGACTTCGTGAACTACTACATTCACCAGGTGAACCTGCTGCGCTTCTTCCTGGGCGAGAGCTACAGGGTCACGTATGCCGACCCGTCGGGCGTGATGCTGGCGGCGGTCAGCGAATCGGGCGTCGCGGGGGTCATCGAGATGTCGCCGTATCAGACGACGGTGGACTGGCAGGAGTCGGCGCTGATCGCATTCGAGCGCGGATGGATCCGGGTGGACCTTCCCGCTCCGCTCGCGAGCAACCGGCCGGGCACGGTGACGATGTATCGGGACCCCGGAGACACCCCGCCGGCGGCGATTGTCCCTCAGTTTCCGTGGATTCACGCTATGCGCCAGCAGGCGATCAACTTCGTGGCGGCGATACGGGGCCAGGCAAGGCCGCCGTGCGAGGCGGCGGAGGCTCTTGAAGACCTGCGCGCCGCCCGCGAGTACATCCGGCTGCTGAAAGGGCGTTAGCCGCCCCCGAGCGCCGCGTCAATCTCGCCCGTGACGTCCGGGTCGGTTTCGTGGCGCTTCGCCAGCCGCAGGGCGTCGCGGGCCTCTTCTCCGCCGATCTCTCCGAGCGCCCAGGCGGCGTGCGCGCGCACCATCGGGCTTCGGTCGCGCAGGAGCGCCCGCGCGAGCGCGGGGACGGAGGAGGCATCTTTGAGATTGCCGAGAGCGATGCAGGCGTTGCGGCGCAGGCGGTTGCGCCCGATCCAGCCCGCGGCCCCGTGCCGCAGGGTTGCGGCGTACTCCGCCTTTGACATCTGCAGCAGGGCAATCAGGCCGGGCGCGGCGTGCATGGGGCCAGGCTCGAAGTCCGCCGGGTTTCCCGGCAGCGCGCCCGCGTTCTGCGGGCAGACCTCCTGGCAGATGTCGCAGCCGTAGATCATCCGTCCCATGGAACGGCGCAGAGGCCGCAGGATGATTCCGCTCATCTGCGTGAGGTGCGATATGCAGCGGTGGATGTTGACCTGGCCGGGCGCGGCGATGGCTTCGTTCGGGCAGGCGGCCATGCAGAGCCCGCACGAACCGCACCTGTCAGTCTCGAGCGGGGGATCAACGGGCAGCGCGGCGTCGGTGATGATTTCTCCCAGCACGACCCAGCTTCCGTAGTCCGGAACGATGATGCAGGCGTTCCGCCCGAACCACCCCAGCCCGCTCGCAAGCGCGGCCGCGCGGTCGAGAAGCGGGCCGGTATCGTGCAGTATGAGCGCGCCCGAGCCGGGGACGAGTTCCTGCAGGCGCCCGGCGATGAGCGTCAGCTTCTCGTGCAGCGCCTTGTGATAGTCCCTGCCCCGCGCAAAGCGCGCGACCAGCCCGGTCAGCCCGCCCGCGCTGTGCGGGGACGCCTCAACCGGGCGCAGGTACGGCAGCGCGCAGCAGATGAGCGTCCTTGCGCCGTCGAGCAGGCGCTCGGGATGCGTGAAGCGCTCCTCGCAGCCTGCTGTCAGCCCGTACTCGCCGAGGAAGCCGGCCGCGATCCGCTCTCGCAGATGCTCCTCGGCTTCCGCCAGATGCGCGGCCGGGCCGATGGCAAGGCCCGCGAGGCCGATCTCGCGGGCGTACGCTTTCAGCGAACTAGCGGTCTCAGGCGCTTCCGTAATGCTTCCGGTTGAACTCATCGAGAAGCTCCAGGGCGAACCTGTAGTTCTCAAGCGACACGGTCGGCGGCACCGAGTGGTCGGAGTGGAAGATGTACCCGCCGTCGGTCGCCACAGCCTCGAGCTTGCCCGTCACTTCCTCGCGAATGTCGTCCCTCGTGCCGGAGAGCTTGCGGATGTCCATGTTTCCGAAGAAGACAATGTCGCGCCCGTGAATCTGCCGAAGCTCGCGGACGTCCTGCTGGCATTTGGCTTCCAGCGGCTGGATGGCCGCGAACCCCGCTTCGATGAACTTCGGAATCAGCGACTTGATCTGCCCGCACGAGTGCAGTATGACCGGCTTGCCCAGCCCGTTGAAGAAGTCGCACATCTTCTTGTGCGCAGGAAACAGCAGCTCGTTGTAGCACTGCGGCGAGAAAAGCGTGCCGTTGCGATAGCCGACATCTCCGTAGAACCACGCGCCGTCGAAGTCTATGCCCGCGTCGAGCGCCTGCTGTGCCAGCGATAGGAGCAGGTCGGTATAGGTCATGAAGACGTCCTTCACAACCTCCGGCTCATCCATCATCATAGTAAAGATGTTCACCTGCCCGAACACCGGCCAGGCGGACTCGTACGCCTCCACTCCGCTCCAGTGGACGAAGCGCCCCTTTTGGCGCTGTGCTTCGTAGATATCCTTCATCGCGCCGTTGATGCGGTCGGGGGCGGCGGTAAGGCGCTCCTTGTAGCGATACCAGTCCGCGCCGTTGTTGAGCGTGTACGAGAGCCACTGCGGGGTGTGCCCGGACTCCCCGCGCCAGTCCTTGCGCTCCACGCCGTTGGCGTCCCGCCGGTGATAGTAGGTCTCGGCCTCCTCGATCATCTCCTCCGGAAGCCGCAGCGAGATGTCGCACCAGGGCAGCCCGGCGAAATCGTAGCCGAACATATCGGCCAGATCCGCGTTCTCGGGAAGGCCCTGCCTGCGCCACTCCACCACCGTCTCGGACCAGGGGCTCTCCGCGCGCCCGATCTTGTCGGGGCGCTCGCCCTTCAGTGTCGCCAGTATCCGCTCTCTGCCTGTCATGTGCACAAATCCTCCGCGGGGCTATTGTAGCAGGCGAGGCAGGCATTGCGGAACAGGCAGGAGTCGGGGGAGCGTCAGAT
>JAGVUD010000500.1 GCA_019136435.1 Armatimonadota bacterium
CCGCGAGAGCCATCAGCGCGACCTGCTGGAGGCGATTGACCGGGGCGACTTCCCGAAGTGGACCATGTTCATCCAGGTGATGCCGGAGGCGGACGCGGCGAAGTATCGCTTCCATCCGTTCGACCTCACCAAGGTGTGGCTGAAGAAGGACTATCCGCTTATCGAGGTGGGGGTGATGGAACTGAACCGCAACCCCGACAACTACTTCGCGGATGTGGAGCAGGCGGCGTTCAACCCGGCGAACATCGTTCCGGGCATCGGCTTCTCGCCGGACAAGATGCTGCAGGGGCGGCTGTTCTCGTACGGCGACGCGCAGCGCTACCGGCTGGGGGTGAACCACCATCTGATTCCGGTGAACAAGGCGCGCTGCGAGACGAACTACTATCATCGCGACGGGCAGATGCGGGTGGACGGCAACTTCGGCGCGACGCTCGGCTACGAACCGAACAGCTACGGCGAGTGGCAGGACAGCAAGGAGATGGAAGAGCCGCCGCTGGCGCTCGAGGGCGCGGCCCTGCAGTGGGACTTCCGCGCGGATGATGACGACTACTACACGCAGCCCGGGCTGCTGTTCCGCCTGATGAAGCCGGAGCAGCAGCAGGTGCTTTTCGAGAACACCGCCCGGAACATGGGCGACGCTCCGCGCGAGATCAAGATCCGCCACATCGGCAACTGCCTCAAGGCCGACCCGGCCTACGGCAAGGGCGTGGCGGATGCGCTCGGCATTCCTCTCAGCGAGGTCAAGGGCTGATCTCGGGCTGCTGAGCCAGACTCTGTCGGCGGCGGGCGTCTTCCGGACGCCCGCCGCTTTTCGTTGCGTCGAACGGTCTGGCTCAATCCGCGGCCACGGGCAACCCGGATCGGGCCTTGTGCCCGGCCTCGCCGCTGCTTCTGGCCGCCCACACAACGCCCACTCAACGCCCAGAAGGGGCTCTGCTACGGGCTTGTGCGAACGCTGTCAGAAACCTCCTCGAGCCAGTCCACGATCTTCGCGCGCATGAACGTCGGGATCTCCTTGCGGTCCACAAGCCCCTGCTCGAGGTCCGCAAGCTCGTGCAGAAAAGCGAGCACCCCGCCGGTGTATTCGCGCGCCTGCTGAAGCTCGGCCTCGCAGGGCTGACCGGCGGACTTGAGCGCCTCGATCTCCTCGCGCATCGCGTGCACACGCGTCAGACGTTCGGCCATCCAGTGCAGCTTTTCGACCTTGCCGGCCCTGTGAGCGAAGACAGGGTCCGCCGAAGCGGCCGCGACGGCCGGCTCTATCAGCTCGCGCCGCTGCCGCGCGAGTGTCTCCCTGTCGGCTGGCTTCGAGCCATCGCGCACGGCATAGGCCAACTCCACATTCCGCCCCCATTCGTCCCAGTACTCCGCCAGCAACTCGCCCGCGCCGGGGCCGAAGTACCGCCGGGCGATCTGTTTCGTAAGTTCGTACGGGTCGAGCGTCACGTCGTAGAGGCAGCGGCCGCCGAGCATTGCGTTCAGGCTGTGGTTCCACCAGTAGTCCTTCGGCCACATCAGCATGTACCAGCCGTCCACGCCGTTTTCCAGCACCCATTTCCGGTCGCTGACTATGGCGCGGGAGTACGGCGCGGCCACCCACGGCTCGGCGAAGTTGTCCGTGTAGTACTGCGTCAGCGTCAGGCGGCCGTCCACGGCGTCGCGCCAGAGTTCGAGGTTGTCCTTCCACGCATAGGACGCATCTGAATAACCCTCGCCGTGCCAGCGTCCCCAGTGCGCCCAGACGACGCGCACGTCCTTGTGGATGCGTGCATTCTGCGGCGGTTCGTGCACGGGGTTGTAGCCGCCGCTCGTCTCGACCGGCAGGCCGGGGCGGCTCACGGCCAGTCTCTCCGCAAGCTCGGCCATCAGCCCCATCACCAGATCGGCCGGTTCCGAAGCAGCGCAGCGCGGGCACTGGCAGCATGGGCCGCCGTCGAACCCCAGCGTGCAGAACACCGAAAGTTCCGGCACGGCGAGCGCGAAGGCCTCGGCGTTGTCCACGAATGCGCGCCTGGCGTCCGGGTTCGACCAGCAGAACTGCGCCCCCCCGAAGACCTGCTTCACGCGCGCGCCGTCGCGCATGCCGAACCACTCCGGATGCTCCTCGAACAACTCGTTCGGGAGGAAATGGTCGAAGGAATGCGCGGGGCCGTGAAGCATCATCCCACGCCGCGTCAGTTCGCGCAGGACGCCGGAGTCCTTCAGAATCTGATACTGCGCAAGGAGCGGAGTCCGGTTCTCCGCCTGCCACCCCATCGTGTTGTAGCGCAGTTTCATCCCCCAGTCCATCTGCCTGATGGCGATGTCCGTGTCCATCTCGAAAAACCACGAGCTTGCGTTGCAGACGCGCCATCGCACGGGAGAAGCGACGGCCCAGGCGCCCTCCGGCACGTCCAGCCGATCGCTCTTCGGGATGTGCGGCGGGTCGAGCGGATCCTGATCCGGCGCGAGCCACAAGCACCCCAGACGCTCGAGCAGGTCATACACGCCGTAGATGCAGCCGCGCTCGTTGTCGCCCGCGATTCGGACGCCATCGGGCCCCGCGGAGATAGCGTAGCCGTCGAACCCGTCGGCGCGGGGCAGGCCCGCCGCGCCAAAGGCGCTTCTGCGGCCCACGGTCACGGCCGCGTCTTTCTGGACGCGCGGCACCGGACGACCGCTCATTGCGCTCAGAGTGTCCGTGAGTTCGCCGATCGCGAACTCGAGCGGCGGCGACGCCGCCCCGGCGAGGCTCACGCCGCGCGAAGGGTCAATCAGCATTGTCTGTGTGCTCCGTTTCCCATGTGCGTGCGCCATTGTAGCAGAGAGCGCATCGAATGATCGGGCTGCCCATTCTGGGCTGCCCGATCAGGGGCCCGATCAGGCGCGCATCGTTGCAGGACAGCGGGCCCTGCATTCGCAGGAACGGGGGGCCGGGAAGCATAAGCCTTGTGCGTGAGGTGTCAATGATGAGAAACAGACTTGTTGCCGGGTGGTTGGGGTGCATGGCGCTGACGGGCATCATGGCGCCGGGTGTTTGGGCGGATCCCGCGTTCGACCCGGTCCAGGACGACCCCGCGCTGCCGCGCGTGCTCCTGATCGGCGATTCGATATCCATAGGCTACACCGTGCCGGTGCGGCAGATGCTGAAGGGCAAGGCCAACGTGCACCGCATCCCCGAGAACGGAGCGTTCTCGCAGAACGGAGTCGAGAAAATCGAATCCTGGCTCGGCAAGGGCAAGTGGGATGTCATCCACTTCAACTTCGGAATCTGGGACACGCACCTAATGGACGCGCAGGGCAACATCATCCTTGACGCCGGCGGGCAGGCGGACAAGACGGGGCATATCCGCACGCCGCTTGCGCAGTACCGGGCCAACCTCGAAAAGCTGATCGCCGCCATGGACAGGACCGGCGCGAAGCTGATCTGGGCCACGACGACACCGGAGATGAGCCGTACGCCCGCGCGGCGGAAGGACATCCCGAAGTACAACGCCGCGGCGGCTGCGGTTATGGCGGCGCATGGAGTGCTGGCGGACGACCTGTATTCGCTTGTCATGCCTCGCGTGAAAGAGCTGCAGACCGAAGACCGCTGCCACTTCACGCCCGAGGGGTATGAGTACCTTGGCGGGCAGGTGGCGCAGAGCATCATGGCCGCCCTGCACCCCGACCCGCGCCAAGCCGAGTGGGACGCGCGGCAGACGGGCGAGCAGACGCTTTCGGACCGGCGCGTGGTGCGCTTCGAGCAGGACTGCCTTCCCGAATGGGGCTACATGGGCGGCGGTTCGCAGTACTTCTATGTCGTGGAGCCCAGGCGCAAAGGCCGTGGGCCGCTCCTTGTCTGCCTGCACAGCGCGGGCGGCACGGGCGAGTCGGAGCTGGCGGCGAACGTGGGCTACACCGCCGCGGCCGGAGACGAGTTCACCGGGCTCGTGCTGAACTCCGACACGACACCCACCTGGTGGTGGGGCGCGCACGAGATCAAGGCGAAGCCGCAGAGCTACCGGGCCATGCTCACGCCCACCGAAAACCGCGTGCTGGCGACGGTCGAATGGGCGCTTGGCAAGTACGGCCTGGACAAAAACCGCGTGTATCTGCGCGGCATCTCGATGGGCGGAAGCGGGACGCTCGGCATAGGAATGGCGCACGGGGATGTGTTTGCGGCGGTCATGGCGGGAGTGCCCGCGTACACGGAGCACGCTCAGTACCGCCTGAAGTACCCCGTGGCAGCCTCTCTGCCCGACAGCCCGCCCGCGCTGGTGTTCTTCTCGCACAAGGACCACTGGTCGAAGGGGATGGAAGGCTGGCTCGAATGTGTGCGAACGAACAGGCTGGCGCAGGTGGCGGCCTGGGGGCCGTGGGGCCATGTCAGCCGCTACGACATGACCAACCCGGCGGCGTATGAGTTTCCGTGGATGACGCTGCGCAAGGATCAGGCTTACCCCGTTTTCACCGATGCCTCGTCGGACGAGAAGTATCCGGGCCTCGACTCCGGCAATCCGGATCAGAACGGGCAGATGAACGCGTACTTCCGATGGAAGGCGCTGGAAGACCGCCCGGACCGCTTCGCGGTGCAACTGAGGCTGGTGAGGCAGAGTGAACTCAAGGGCGCCGTTGAACTTCCGGCGGAGGTTGTCAGCGACGTGACTCTGCGGCGCATCCAGCGCTTCCCTGTTGCGGCGGGAAAAGAGTACGCCTGCGCAATCGAGACGCCCGGCCGCCCCGCGCGCACCGAGATTCTGACTGCGGACCATTCGGGTCTCATCACGATTCCGCGTGTCAGGATCACGTCGCGGCCGGTGAACCTGCGGCTGACGCGGCAGTAGCGCGGGCGCGAAGGAGTCGAGATATGCCCCACGTTCTTGCGATAGACCAGGGCACTACGGGCAGCCGCGCCATCATCTTCGATGGTGACGGCGCGGTGGTGTCGTCCGCCTACGAGCCATTCCGGCAGATGTACCCGCGCCCCGGGTGGGTGGAGCACGACCCGGAAGAGATCTGGGCGGGCGTCGCGAGCTGCATCAGCCGCGCGCTTGCGGATGCGCCGGGCGCCAGCGTCTCGGCTATCGGCATCACGAACCAGCGCGAGACGGCGTTCGTGTGGGAGCGTTCAACGGGCCGCCCCATCTGCAACGCCATCGTCTGGCAGTGCCGGCGGACTTCGGCGCGCTGCGACGAGATCAGGGCCGTCCCCCGCCTCGCCCGGCTCATCGGCGAGCGAACCGGGCTTCCCGTGGACGCCTACTTCTCGGCGACGAAGCTCGAATGGATGCTGGTCAACACCCCCGGGGCGCTCCAGAAGGCGCGTGCGGGTGAACTGCTCTTCGGGACCGCCGACGCCTGGCTGCTCTGGAAGCTCACCGGCGGCGCATCGCACGCGACCGACTTCACGAACGCGTCGCGCACCATGCTGTTCGACATCGTCAAAAGGGCGTGGGACCCCGAACTGCTCGATTACTTCGGCGTCCCGGCGGCGATGCTGCCGGAAGTCCGGGCTTCGGCCGGGCTGTTCGGCGCGACCGTAGAGTGCGGCGATCTGCCGGCGGGCATCCCCGTAACGGGCGTCGCGGGCGACCAGCAGGCGGCGCTCTTCGGGCAGAGGTGCTGGGACGTGGGCGGCGTCAAGTGCACGCACGGCACGGGCAGTTTTCTGCTCCAGAACACGGGCGCAAGCAGGCCGGTCTCGCGGCATGGTCTCATCGTCACGCTGGCCTGCGGCCCCGGGGGCGAGCCGGTGTATGCGCTGGAGGGGTCGGTCTTTGTGACGGGAGCGGCGATTCAGTGGCTGCGAGACGGCCTCGGCATCCTGCCGTCGGCGCCCGCAAGCGCGGAGATGGCCCGGTCGGTGACGGACAACGGCGGCGTCTATTTCGTACCCGCTCTGGCGGGGCTCGGCGCGCCGTGGTGGGACCAGGACGCGCGGGGGGCGCTCTACGGCATCACGCGGGCGACGACGCCCTCGCATCTCGTGCGAGCCGCGCTCGAAGCGATTGCCTATCAGACGCGCGATGTGCTCGACGCAATGGAAGCGGACAGCGGCCTGCGGCCGGAGGCGCTCAAGGTGGACGGCGGTGCCTCGGCCAACGATTTCCTCTGCCAGTTTCTTGCCGACGTCTGCCGAACGAAGATTGTCCGGCCTCCGATGTGGGAGACGACGGCGCTCGGGGCGATGTACCTCGCGGCGCTGGGGGCCGGGCTGTGGGAGCGTGTGCCGGACGGCGCGGCATCGGGAGAGGTCTTCGAGCCGCGCATGCCGCCGGAGCAGGCGGACGGGCTGTACCAGGGCTGGCGCGTGGCGGTCGGGCGAACGCTGCATCGGGGGAACAGAGTCTGAGCAACGGCCTGTCAGAAAGGTAGCAGTGCCGTTGGCCGCTGGCCGGACAACCCGTCAGGCAAGCGGGAACTCCA
>JAGVUD010000288.1 GCA_019136435.1 Armatimonadota bacterium
GAACGTCCGGAGCGCCCTTCGTGAACGCGAGCACCCGCTCTTCGCTCTCGGCGTCGGTGTGAACGGTGGTCATGAGCTTGCGCTCGGACGAAAACGGTATCTCGGCCACCCGCTCGAAACGGGCATCCAGCGACTCGCCGGACAGCCCCGCCTTGCGCGCCGCCACGACGAGCGCGCCCTCGGTCGGGTCGCCCTGCACCGTCCACCGCCCGTCGTGCTCCTGCAGCACGGCGTTGTTGGCCCGGTCGCCCACCGAAAGCGCGCGCTCGAATTCTACCCTGTGATCGCCGTCCAGCGGGGTTCCGCTCGCGACGGTAATGTCGCCCGTGGGAGCGTATCCCGTTCCGCCCAGGCGCACCTGTCCGCTCGCCGTGGCAACCGCGCGCACGGTCATCTCGTTGCGCGTGAGCGTGCCGGTCTTGTCGGAGGCGATGACGTCGGCCGACCCGAGCGTTTCGACCGCCGCCAGACGCCGCACGATGGCGTTGCGCTTCGCCATGCGCTGCACGCCCATGGAGAGCACGGCGGTCACCACCGCGGGAAGCCCCTCCGGAACGGCGGCCACGGCAAGCGCCACGCCCAGAATCAGAACATCGAACAGCGCCGAAAGCCCCCGCACATGCTCCACCGAGACGATTGTGCCGATCATCACGACGGCGATGACGACGACGATGACGCCGAGCATCTTGCCGAGCCGGTCCAGCTCTTTCTGCAGGGGGGTGGCCTCCTGCGGGGCTTCTTTGAGCATGCCGGCAATGCGCCCCAGCTCGGTGCCGGCGCCGGTGGCGGTTACGACGGCCTTTCCGCGCCCGTAGGTGGCGGCGGTGCCGCTGAAGAGCATGTTGCACCGGTCACCCAGCGTAGCCTCTTCATCCAGCGCCGCGACATCCTTGGAAACGGGCAGGCTCTCGCCGGTGAGAGCGGCCTCGGCCACCTGAAGGGCGGTGGACTGCAGCAGTCGCGCATCGGCGGGGATGGTATCGCCTTCCTCCACCAGAATGATGTCCCCGGGCACAATCTCGGCGGCGGGAACGCTGCGGCGCTGCCCCCCGCGCACCACGGAGGCGAACGCGGCGGCCATATGCCTCAGCGCGGTCACGGCCGCTTCGGCCCGGGCTTCCTGAACGTAGCCCATCAGGGCGTTCAGCATAACGATCGAGAAGATAGCGATGGCCTCGTACGGAAGCTGCGAGTCGCGCTCCACCAGCCACAGCACGGCCGAGATGGCCGTCGCGACCAGCAGCAGGATCACGAGCACATCCTGGAACTGCGCCAGGAACCTGCGCCACGCGGGAGTCGGCTCTTCGGCCGCAAGCTCGTTGCGCCCGTGCTTATCGAGCCGCGCCCGCGCCTCGTCCTCACTCAGCCCATCGTGCGGCTCCACTCCCAGCGCCGCAAGGACCACTTCCGCCGTCTGGAGATAGGGCTCGCCCGGTATCGCGGCAGTGTCAGCGTGTACGATAGTCTTTTCCTGTTTCATAGTGCGCCAACATCATACTTCACACCGGCAACATGCCGCGCCACTTCCACGCGGCAAAACTGCCCCCAGCCCTTGACTTCGGAGGCGTCCAGGGCCTAAGGTAGGCGTTGTTGACACCGAATGGACACGAGTCCACAACAGAGGAGAGCGCAATGCAGTACACCCAGCTTGGCAAAACGGATCTGAACGTCTCGCGTATCTGTTTCGGATGCTGGCAGCTATCGCCGCGGTTCTGGGGCGAGATTGACCTGCGGGAATGGACCGCCGCCCTGCGCGCGTCCGAAGAGGTGGGCGTCAACTTCATTGACACCGCCGACGCGTACGGCGACGGGTTCGCAGAGACGAGCCTGGGCGACTTCTTCGCCGCCGAGGGCTGCCGCGACCGATTCGTGCTGGCGACGAAGTTCTACTGGAGCTTCGAGACGGGCAAGCGATATCCCGACACGTCGTACGACTATATTCTGCGAGAGTGCGAGGCGTCGCTGAAGCGGCTGAAGACGGACGTCATTGATCTGTATCAGATTCACGCGTGGGACCCGCTCACGCGGCCGGACGAGGTTGCGGCGGCGCTGAACCGCCTCAAGAAAGAGGGCAAGGTGCGCTGGTTCGGGGTGAGCAATCTGAACGTCGAGCAGATGCGCGCCTACCAGCGCCACTTCGACGTCGCCTGCCTTCAGCCGCTCTACAACATGCTCGACCGCAAGGTGGAGGCCGAGGAGCTGCCCTTCTGCCAGAGCGAGCGCATCGGCGTGATCACCTATTCCACGCTGTGCCGGGGGCTGCTCTCGGGCAAATACAGCAAGGACCAGACGTTCAATGACGCACGCGGTAACAACCCCCGCTTCCAGGGCGAGCGCTTCGCGCGGATTCTGGACAGGCTGGAGCAGACGAAGCCGATCGCTGAGAAGTACGGGCTCACGACGCCGCAGCTTGCCGTGCGCTGGGCACTCACGAATCCGGCGGTGACGTCGGCTATCGTGGGGGTCAAGAAGCCGGAGCACATCACGACCATCGCCCCGGCGGCGGACGGTGTGCTCTCGATTGCGGACTGGCACGCGCTGGCGGAGATGGTTCACGACGGCTGACGGCGGCGCCCGGCGCATAGTGACGGAGAGAAGATGACGATTCGCATTCTTACGGGAACGGTGGTAACGGGTCTGATGGCAATATCGCAACTGGCAAGCGCGGCGGCGCCGGGCATCATTGAAATGGACGAGGCGCGGAGGTGGGCGGGCGCGCGGTTTGAGGGCAAGGTCGAGACGGGCGGGAGCAAGGCCGGGCTGATCGTGCTTGCCAACAACGACCCGGTCACCCGCAACCAGCGGCAGGGCAAGCCGTTGAACATCGCGGGAAAGCAGTACACGCGCGGGCTCTACTGCCATGCCATCAGCAAGGTGGTCGTGCAGCTTCCGGGCGCGGGGAAAACCTTCGAGGCCGTCACCGGCGTGGATACCAACGAGCAGACCTCCGGCGGGCGCGGAAGCGTCGTGTTCTCGGTGACGGTGAAGGGGACAGAGCGGTTCAACTCGGGCGTCATGAAGGAAGGGATGCCGGGCAAGAAGGTGTCCGTTGACCTCGGCGGCGCCACGGAGTTCGTGCTGGAAGCCGGCGACGCGGGAGACGGCATTGCCTGCGACCAGTCGGACTGGGCCGACGCGAAGGTTACGCTCGCGAGCGGAGAGGTGGTCTGGGTCGGCGACCTTCCTGTTCACGGCGACCGGGCAAAGACGTATTCGACCGAGCCGCCGTTCTCGTTCGTTTACGGCGGCAAGCCGTCGCCGGAGCTGCTGACGGCGTGGAAGATGGAGCGCAGTTCCAGAAAGATCGATGCGAACCGCACCGGACGGACGCTCGTCTGGACCGACTCGTCCACGGGGCTGCAGGTGCGCTGCGAAGCCGTTGAATACAGCGATTTCCCGACGGTGGAATGGACGGTCTTCTTCAAGAACACCGGCAAGACCGACACGCCGATCATCGAGAACGTGCAGGGACTGGACGTCTGGTTCCAGCGCAACGCCGATGGCGAGTTCACCCTCAACCACAACACGGGCAGCCCCTGTCTCCCAATCGACTATCAGCCGCACCGCACCCCGCTTGCGCCCGACAGCGCAACGCGCATCACCACGGCGGGCGGCCGCCCCACGAACACCGACCTGCCCTACTTCAACATCGAGTGGCCGGGCCAGGGCGTCATTGCCGTCATCGGCTGGCCGGGGCAGTGGGCGGCGGATTTCAAGCGGGACGGCGCGCTCGGGCTGCATGTGACGGGCGGGCAGGAACTGACGCACTTCAAGCTTCTGCCGGGCGAGGAGGTGCGCTCGCCGCTGGTGGTGCTGCAGTTCTGGACGGGCGACCGCGTGCGGTCGCAGAACGTGTGGCGGCAGTGGATGCTGGCGCACAACATGCCGCGCCCGGGCGGCAAGCAGACCCCGCTGCACATGGCGGCCTGCAGTTCGCACCAGTACGCGGAGATGATCAACACCGATCAGGAAAAGCAGATCATGTTCGTGGACCGCTATCTGGAAGAGAAGCTGCCGCTCGACTACTGGTGGATGGACGCCGGCTGGTACGTCAACAAGACCGGCTGGCCCAACACGGGCACGTGGGAAGTGGACACAAAGCGCTTCCCGGGCGGCCTGAGGGCGATCACCGATCACGCGCGCTCGAAAGGCGTCAAGGGCCTGGTCTGGTTCGAGCCGGAGCGCGTGACGCCCGGCACCTGGCTGTACGAGAAGCACCCGGAGTGGCTGCTCGGCAAGGACGGCGATCAGAAGCTGCTGAACCTGGGCCACCCCGAAGCCCTCAAGTGGGTGACGGAGCATGTGGACGGGCTGCTGGTGTCGCAGGGCATAGACCTGTACCGGCAGGATTTCAACATAGACCCGCTGGGTTACTGGCGGGCGAACGACGCGGAAGACCGGCAGGGGATTACCGAGAACCACCATGTGACGGGGTATCTCGCTTACTGGGACGAGCTGAGGCGGCGGCATCCGGGCATGCTGATTGACAGCTGCGCCTCGGGCGGACGGCGCAACGACATCGAGACGTTGCGGCGCGCGGTGCCGCTTCTGCGCAGCGACTGGCTGCTCGAGCCCACCAGCCAGCAGAACCACGCATACGGGCTGGCGTCGTGGATTCCGCTCTACGGAACGGGGCAGAACCAGTTCGAGCCGTACGGGTTCCGAAGCTGCATGTGCCCGTATCTGAACACCTGCTACGACATGCGCAACCGCGACGCGAACTGGGACATGGCGCGGAAGCTGGTGGGCGACTGGAAGAAGATCAACAAGTACTACTACGGCGACTTCTACACGCTGACGCCCTACAGCCTCGGCAACGAGATATGGGCGGTGTGGCAGTTCGACCGGCCGGACCTCGGCGAGGGGATGGTGCAGGCATTCCGCAGGCCGGAGAGCATCTACGAGTCGGCGAGGCTGAAGCTGCAGGGGCTGGACGAGAAGGCGAGCTACACGCTGACCGACCTGGACACGGGCAAGGCGCAGAGCATGTCGGGCAAGGATCTGATGGAGACCGGGCTGGCGCTTACGCTGAAGAACCAGCCGTCCTCGGCGCTGGTGGTGTACAGGCGCAAGTAGGTTTCGGGAACTCCATTTCGCTCAGGTTCCCGAAACACCAGGGCGCGACATTGAGGTGATATAATAAGACTGTCTGAATATCTGACATTCGGGCACAGCATCATGAAGGCTTCACGAACAACCACAACAACAAAGGTCGGAAGGCGGGGCACGGTCGTGATTCCCGCCCGCTTCAGGAAGCGCTTCGGTATGAGCGAGGGCTCGCTTGTGATTGCCGAAGAGACCGGCGACGGAATCCTGATCAGACCGGCCGTTGCCCTGGCTGTCGAAACCTATACGCCATCCCGTGTTGCCGAGTTTCTGCTCACGAATGCCGTTGATGCGGAAGACTACGCCGCCGCGGAACAAGACGTCAGGCAGATGGGGCTTGACCCGGCCGCGATTCCGCACCAGAAACCCGCGTGATGCGGGGAATCGCACGGGTTTTTCTGGATGCGAATGTGCTGTTCTCGGCAGCATGGCGGGTAGGCGCAAGGCTCGGGGCGCTTTGGGAAGTGTCCGGCGCCACGCTGGTCACCTCCAGATACGCAATCGAAGAAGCGCGCCGCAACCTGGAAGCGCTCAGGCCGGCCGCCGTGGCCAGACTGGACCGCCTGTGTCAGCAGCTCGAGGTCGTCGAAGAAGTGGACATGGGTCTGGGGCTGGGAACGGAACTGGCGGAGAAGGACGTCCCCATCCTGGCCGCGGCGCTCGGCGCGCGATGCACGCATCTCCTCACAGGCGACCACCAGCACTTCGGTCGCTTCTTTGGCGGCCGCCTCAGAGGGCTGCTGGTTCTCACGCCTTCCCGGTTCCTTGAGAAGCGACAACCCACTGAGCATGGCGACTGAGCCCTGAGGCCGCCCCAGCCTCACTCAGGGGCTGACAGCGTCCTGCGCGCGGCTTCGATCTGCGCGGGGGTGCCCATCACGATCAGTTCGTCGCCCTCCCGAAGCTCGAGCGATGGGCTGGGGTTCGCGTGCAGGTCCTCCCCCGGACGCGTTACCGCCAGCAGCGTTACCTCGCACGTCTGCCACAGGTTCAGATCCCGCAGGGTCCTTCCCTTGCACCGGTCGCACCCCGACACGGTGATCTTCGCCATCTCGGTTTCGACCCCGTCGCTGTGGACGACCAGGTCCAGAAAGTCCATGACCTCTGGCTTGATGACCGCCGCGGCCATCCGCCGCCCGCCCAGAATGTAGGGCGACATCACCATGTCCGCGCCCGCATGCCGCAGCTTGTCCTCG